>CAZXTV010000028.1:0-13602 GCA_964643705.1 uncultured Arenimonas sp.
AACGGCATGCTGCAGGAACTGCACATCGAACGCGCCTCGCGCCGGGGCGTGGTCGGCAACATCTACAAGGGTCGCGTGCAGCGGGTGATGCCCGGCATGCAGGCCGCTTTCGTCGAAATCGGCCTCGACCGCGCCGCCTTCCTGCATGCCTCCGACATCCTGCGGCTTCCGGCCACGCCCAGCGGCGAAGGCGAGGGCGAGGTGCTGGCGCCGTCGCCGCCGCCGGCGATCACCTCGCTGGTGCACGAAGGCCAGGAAATCGTCGTGCAGGTGGTCAAGGACCCGATCGGCAGCAAGGGCGCCAGGCTGACCACCCAGGTGTCGATCCCTTCGCGCTACCTGGTGTTCCTGCCGCACTCGCGCGTGCTGGGCGTCTCGGCGCGCATCGAGGACGAAACCGAACGGGCCCGGCTCAAGTCCGTGGTCGGCGGGCTGGCAAACGGCAGCGGCCAGGGTTACATCGTGCGCACCAATGCCGAAGGCCAGCCCGACGAGGCCCTGGCCGAGGACGTGGCCTACCTGCGCAAGGCCTGGGACGTGATCCGCGAGGCCAGCGCCAGCAGCAAGGTCGGCCAGCGCATCTACGAAGACCTGGCCCTGCCGCTGCGCGCCGTGCGCGACCTGATGCGCAAGAACGTCGACACCGTGCGGGTGGATTCGCGCGAGGCCTACGACCGGCTCAACGCCTTCGCCCACCAGTTCATGCCCGAACTGGCCGCGCGCATCGAGCACTACACCGGCGAGCGCCCCATCTTCGACCTCTACGGCGTCGAGGACGAGATCCAGCGTGCGCTGCAAAAGGAAGTGCCGCTCAAGTCGGGCGGTTACCTGGTGATCGACCAGACCGAGGCCATGGCCACGATCGACGTCAACACCGGCTCCTTCCTGGGCCAGCGCAACCTCGAAGAAACCGTCTACCGCACCAACCTCGAGGCTGCCCAGTCGGTCGCCCGCCAGCTGCGCCTGCGCAACCTGGGCGGCATCATCATCATCGACTTCATCGACATGACCGACGACGAGCACAAGCGCCAGGTGCTGCGCACGCTCGAAAAGGGCCTGGCGCACGACCATGCCCGCACGTCATTCCATGAATTCTCGCCGCTGGGCCTGGTCGAGATGACGCGAAAGCGCACCACCGAAAGCCTCGAGCGCCAGTTGTGCGAACCCTGCCCGGAGTGCAATGGCCGCGGCACGCTCAAGACCGGCGAAACCCTCACCTACGAAATCTTCCGCGAGATCACCCGCGCCGTGCGCCAGTTCGAGGCCCAGCAACTGCTGGTCATCGCCTCGCCCAAGGTCGTCAACAAGATCACCGAAGAGGAGTCGGCCGCCGTGGCCGAACTCGAGGAGTTCCTGGGCAAGACCATTCGTTTCCAGGCCGACGAGCAATACGCGCAGGAACAATACGACGTGGTCCTGCTCTAAGACGGCATGACCAGCCCGCTGCGCCGACGCTTCCGACATGCCCGCCGCGTGCTGGGCTACGGCTTCCTCGTCCTGCTGATCCTGCTGGCGACCGGCGTCGGTGCGCTCAACCAGCTGCTGCCGCTGGTCGAAAGGCACCCGGACAAGGTGGCCGACTGGCTGTCGGATCGCCTGGGCGAACCGGTCGCGTTCGAAACCGCACGCGGCGAGTGGACGCGGCAAGGGCCTCGCTTCACCCTGGGCGGCCTGCGCATCGGCGAAGGCGAACGCCAGCTCGAAGTGGGCCATGCCGAGCTCCTGGTCGCCGTGTATTCGGGCCTGCTGCCGGGCGAGCCGCTGACCGCCCTGAAGGTACGCGACCTGTCCCTGGTGCTGGAGCAGGGCGAAGACCGCCGCTGGCGCCTGGCGGGGTTGCCGTTCGAGCCCAAGCCGGGCGTCGACCCGCTCGATACGCTCGAGGCCCTGGGCGAGCTGCAGGTCGAGCGTGCCCGCCTGCAGGTGCGTTCGCCGGCGCTTCGGGCGCCGCTGGAAATGGCCCGCGTGGACCTGCGCCTGCGCGTGGACGGCGAAACCGTGGTGGCCGGCCTGCGGGCCTGGGCCGACCCGGCGACGCCGCCGCTGTCGGCGGTGGTCGACCTGCGCCGCGAAGACTGGTCCGGTGAACTCTGGGCCGGCGGCGACCGCCTGGTGCTGCAGGCCTGGTCGGCGCTGATGGCCGATACCGGGGTGGTCCTGGCCGGGCAGGGCAAGCTCGACCTGTGGGCCAGCATCGACAACCGGCGGGTGATGGACGTGCGCAGCCGCGCCGAGTTCGCGCCGCTTGCGATCGGCGCCAGGCGGCCGTGGCTGCCCGGCCCGGAGGGGCGCCTGGCATCGCCGCCGGTGGCCTACGAATCGGCCAGCCTGCTGGCGCGCTGGCAGGCCGGTGAAGACGGCGCCTGGCAGCTGCACGCGCCGCGCCTGCAGCTGCACGAACCCGGGCGCGCCGAGCCGCGCCGCCTTGACGGCCTCTGGCTGGCCGGGGGCGAACGTTTCGCACTGTGGGCGCCGCGGCTGGACCTGGTGCCGGTGCGCCAGTGGGCCAGCCTGAGCACGCACGTGCCCGACGGACTGCGGCAGTGGCTGCACCGGGCCGCGCCCGAGGGCGAGCTGCGCCAGGTGCACCTGCAGGGCCGCGAAGGCGACTGGCAGGCGTCCGCGGCCTTGCAGGGCGTCGGCTGGCGCCCCAATGGCGGCCGCCCGGGGCTGCAGGCCCTGTCCGGCCACGTCGCGCTGGACCAGGACGGCGGCGTGCTGCAGCTCAGCCCCGGCCAGGCGACCTTCCAGTGGCCGCAACGATTCCGCGAGCCGCTGGATTTCCATCTGGAAGGCCTGCTTGGCTGGTGGCGGGACGGCGAGGGCTGGACGCTGGGTGCCAGCCGCCTGTCGCTGCGCGGTCCCGACTACGGGGCCCGGCTACGGGCCGAACTGGCCTTCCAGGGCGATGGCAGCAAGCCGCGCATCGACCTGGCCGCGATCGTCGATACCGCGCCGGTCAGCGCCGCGGGCCGGTTCTGGGTGCAGGGCAAGATGCCGGAAAAAACCATCGACTGGCTCGACCGCGCGCTGCTCGAGGGCGAGGTGCGCGACGGCCGCATCAGCCTGGCCGGCGACCTGGACCACTGGCCCTTTCGCGAGGGTGAAGGCCGCCTCGACGCCCGGGCCCGGCTCGCCGGCGCGCGCGTGCACTTCAGCGATGAATGGCCCGATGCACAAGACATGGACGTCGACGTCGGCTTCGACGGCCTGGGCATGACGCTCGACGGGCAAGCGGCGATCGCCGGCAACCCGGTGGACCGGCTGGTGGGCGGCATCCCGGAATTCCGCGACCCGCGCCTGCAGCTCGACATCTCTTCGGCCACCCGCGGCGAGACCCTACAGTCCCTGATGCTGGCCAGCCCGATGGCCGAACGCTACGGGGACCACCTGCGCGAAACCAGCGTGTCGGGCCTGGCGCGGGTGTCGCTGCTGCTCGACCTGCCGCTGGTCGCCCGGCTGGACGGCCGCCGCATCGAGGGCCATCTGGACCTGGCCGAGGCGCGCCTGGCCGACCCGCGCTGGGACATCGTTTTCACCGACGTCAGCGGCCGCACCCGCTTCAGCGCCGGCGGCTTTTACACCGAAGACCTGCAGGTGCTGTTCGACGGCGAGCCGGGTGTGTTCAACCTGGCGGTCGGGAACGACACCGACGACCCGGCGCTCGCCGCGCGTGCGCGCTTGCTGGGCGAATTCCCGGTCAAGGACCTGCTGGCCCGGCATCCCCCGCTGGCCTGGCTGGACCCGCACCTGGACGGCCGCGGCTTCTGGGACATCCGCGTGGACGTGCCGGTGGCGCCGGCGGGCCAGCCGTCACCGCCCTCGCGCCTGCGGGTCGAAAGCGACCTCGCCGGCGTGCGCCTGGACCTGCCGGCGCCGCTGGCCAAACCCGCCGAACAGGGGCTGCCGATGCGCCTGGACGTGCCCCTGCCGCTGAGCAAGGGCGAGGTGCAGCTGCGCCTGGGATCCCTGGCCCGCCTGCGCGGCAGGATCGACGCCCAGGGGCGGCTGACCGGCGCGCTGCGGCTCGGCGAAGACGGCCCGCTCGACCTTCCCGATTCGGGCCTGGTGGTGCTGGGCCAGAGCGCCACCCTGGACGCCGCCGGCTGGATCGGCTTCGCCGGCGGCAGCAAGGACGACGACGCCGGCACCGGCACGGGCCAGGGCGGCGGCACCGTGCTGCGCACCGTCGACCTGCGCGTCGACCAGCTTGCGCTGATGGGCTCGAACTTTGCCGACACCCATGTGCGGCTCGCGCGCGGGCAGGACCGCACGCGGGTGACGCTCGATGGCCCGGGCGTCGCCGGCACCATCGTGGTCCCGTTCGCGAAGGACTCCGCCGTGGAGGGCCGCCTGGATCGGCTGCACTGGCCCGAGAAGACGCTGGTCGCCGCCAGCGGCGAGGACGCTGCGCAGTCCGCCGCTGACCCGGCGCGGCCCGGCGCGGATGCCGGGGCCGAAGCCGTCGCGGCCGACGCCGCGGCCGAAGGCGGCCAGGACCCGGCGACGCTGCCGCCGCTGGACTTCCAGGTGCGTGACCTGCGCATGGGCCAACTGGTGCTGGGCGCGGCCGAACTGCGCGCGCACCCGGTGGCCGGCGGTTTGCGCATCGACACGTTCAGCACCCGGTCCGAGGGTTACCAGCTCGATGCCAAAGGCGACTGGCGGCGGACGCAGGGCGGCGCGCCCCGGTCGGACTTCGATGTGCGCTTTTCCGCCCGCGCCCTGGGTGACCTGCTGGGCGCGTTCGGGCTGTCGGGCATGGTCGAGGACGGGCCCACCACCGGCCAGCTGGCAGGAAGCTGGGCCGGATCGCCGGGCGAGTTTTCGCTGGCGGGCTTCCAGGGCACGCTGAAGGTGGAAGTGGGCGAGGGCGCGCTGCTGGAAGTCGAGCCAGGCGGCGGCGGGCGCGTGCTGGGCCTGATTTCCCTGGCCGAAATCCCGCGCCGGCTGACCCTGGATTTCAAGGATTTTTTCAACAAGGGTTTCGGCTTCAACAGCATGGCCGGTGAATTCGTCTTCGCCGACGGCGTGGCCAGCACCGATTTGCTGCAGATCAACGGCCCGGCGGCCGAAATCCGCGTCAGCGGCTCGACCAACCTGCGCAGCCAGCAGTACGACCAGCGCATCGAGGTGCTGCCCAAGGCGGGCGGCGTGCTGCCGGCGATCGGCGCCATCGCGGGCGGGCCGATCGGCGCCGCCGTGGGCGCGGTGGCCCAGGCGGTGCTGCAAAAACCGCTCAAGGAGGCCGCGCGCACGGTCTACCGCGTCACCGGCGACTGGACCGACCCGGTGGTGGAAGTGGTGGAAAAGGGCCCGTCGTCCGCGCCGCCAACGCCGCGCCAGCCTTGAAGCCCGCGCCCGCAGGCCGCATCTGGGACACTAAGGCCTTTCCCCAGCGAACCCCCGGATGACCCAGACCCTTACCCTGGCGCAATCGCGCCTGCTCACGCCTGCCGGCCTCGGCCTGGAATCGCTCGAGCCCGCCTTCGGCCGCCTGATGGGCCCGGGCGTGGACTTCGGCGACCTGTACTTCCAGCATTCGCGCCGCGAAAGCTGGGTGGTCGAGGACGGCATCGTCAAGGATGGCTCCCACGCCATCGAACAGGGCGTGGGCGTGCGCGCGGTCAGCGGCGAAAAAACCGGCTTCGCCTATTCCGACGACATTCGCGCCGAGGCGCTGCTGGAATCGGCGGCGGCGGCGCGTGCGATCAGCCGCGACGGCCGCGCCCACTCGGCCGGCCACCGCGTGGTCGTGCCAGGGCGTTCGCTGTACCCGGCCATCGATCCGATCGAAGGCCTCGGCGCCGACGCCAAGATCAGCGCCCTGCGCGAGGTCGACCAGTGGCTGCGCGACGCCGACCCGCGCGTGCAGCAGGTCATCGTCAGCCTCTCGGGCGGCGTGGATACGGTGCTGGTGGCGCGCAGCGACGGCGTTATCGCGGCCGACGTGCGACCGCTGGTGCGCTTCAACGTGCAGGTGATCGTCGAACAGAACGGCCGCCGCGAACAGGGTTATGCCGGCGCCGGTGGCCGCTATTCCTACGAAGACCTGTTCGCCAATGGCAAGCCGCGCGAAGTCGCAGCCGAAGCCCTGCGCCAGGCGCTGGTGTGCCTGGAGGCCGAAGACGCGCCCGCCGGCACCCTGCCGGTGGTGCTGGGGCCGGGCTGGCCGGGCGTGCTGCTGCATGAAGCGGTGGGCCATGGCCTGGAAGGCGACTTCAACCGCAAGGGCACCTCGGTCTACGCCGGCCGCATCGGCGAACGCGTGGCCTCGCCGGGCGTCACCATCGTCGACGACGGCACGCTGGCCGGCCGCCGTGGTTCGCTGAACGTGGACGACGAAGGCACGCCGACCCAGTGCACCACGCTTATCGAAGACGGCATCCTGCGCGGCTACCTGCAGGACACGCTCAACGCGCGCCTGATGGGCATGGCGCCCACCGGCAACGGCCGGCGCGAGAGTTTCGCGCAGCTGCCGATGCCGCGCATGACCAACACCTACATGCTGGCCGGCAACCACGACCCGGGCGAGATCATCGCCTCGGTGAAGAAGGGCCTGTACGCGCCCAACTTCGGCGGCGGCCAGGTGGACATCACCAGCGGCAAGTTCGTCTTCTCGGCGTCCGAGGCCTACCTGATCGAAGACGGCAAGGTCACCCGGCCGGTGAAGGGCGCCACCCTGATCGGCAACGGCCCGGAAGTGATGAACCGCGTCTCGATGGTCGGCAACGACCTCAGGCTCGACGAAGGCGTCGGCATCTGCGGCAAGGACGGCCAGTCCGTGCCCGTCGGCGTCGGCCAGCCCACGCTGCGCATCGACGCCCTGACCGTGGGTGGTACGCGCCAGTGAGGGATTCGTTTTTGAACGCGGATCAGGGCGGATCGAGGCGGATAACAGCGGATGAAACAAAGTCAATTTTTAATGGCTTTTGCTCTATCCGTGTTCATCCGTGTAAATCAGATTTGATCCGTGTCCAAAAACGATCAGTCGTCAGCAGACGAATCAGCCAGCAACTCGCGCAGTTCGCGGAACAGTTCGCGAAAGGCATGCGGCGGTTTGTCGCGGGATTTTTCCAGGGCCGCGTTGCGGGCCAGCTGGCGCAGGTGCTGGCGGTCGGCCCCGGGGTGTTTGTCCAGCAGTTCGGTCAGTGCCGCGTCGCCCTCGGCGACCAGGCGGTCGCGCCAGTATTCGACCTGGTGCAGGGCCTGCGCCTCGCGCCGGTGGTCGGACTTGTCGTGGTCGAGCGCGGCGCGGATCGCGTCCAGCGCCTCGGGCTCTTCCCGGCGCAGGTGCTTGGCCAGGAACTGCACCTGCCGCTTGTGGGCGATCTGTGCGGTGATGCGCTGCGCCGCCCGCGCCAGGTCGCGCAGGTCCTCGTCCATCGGGATCTGCACCAGCCGCGCCTCGGGCTGTTCGACCAGGCGCTTGGCCAGTTCAAGCACGGCCAGCGCGTCGCGGCGTTCTTCGCTGCGGCTGGGGCCGAACTCGCCCTCGTCTTCATTGAATTGATCTTCTTCGTGCATCGTCCACCATCCGTCCAAGGCGAAAGGATACGCCCATGAGCCACCCGGCCGCATTTTCCGATGATTCAGCCCTGCGCCTGGAGCGCCTTTCCGAGGCCGCCCGGGAGGTCCTGCGCCTGGCCGCGGGCCGGGGGGCCAGCCAGGCCGACGTGATCCTCAACGACGACAGCGGGCTGTCGGTGAACGTGCGCCTGGGCGAGGTCGAAACGGTGGAACGCAACCGCGACCGCGGCGTCGCCGTCACCGTGTACTTCGGCCAGCGCAAGGGCAACGCCAGCACCGCCGACCTGCAGCCGGGCAGCCTGGCCGCCACGGTCGAGCAGGCCTGCGCCATCGCCCGGCACACCGAGCCCGACCCCTGCAACGGCCTGGCCGATGCCGCGCGCATGGCCACGCAGGCCCGCGATTTCGATTCCTGGCATCCGTGGCCGATCGATGCCGACGCCGCCATCGCGCTGGCCCTGGAAGCCGAAGCCGCCGGACGCGGCGCCGATCCGCGCATCAGCAATTCCGACGGCGCCTCGGTGCACACCGGCGACAGCGTGTCGGTGTATGCCAACAGCCACGGCTTCCTGGGCGCCGAACGCGGCACCAGCCAGTCGATCAGCGTCTCGATGATCGCCGGCCGCGGCGACGGCATGCAGCGCGACTACTGGTACACCAGCGCGATGTCGCCGGACGACCTCGAATCGCCCAAACACGTGGGCCGCAAGGCCGCCGAACGCACGGTCGCGCGCCTGGATCCCAAGCCCATCCGCACGGGCGAATACCCGGTGCTGTTCGCGCCCGAAGTCGCGCGCAGCCTGGTCGGTCACCTGCTGCAGGCCGCGTCCGGCGGCGTGCTCTACCGAAAGGCCAGTTTCCTGGTCGACCATGCCGGCAGGAAGGTGCTGCCCGACTGGTTCAACATCCAGGAACGGCCACACCTGCCGCGTGGCCACCGGTCCTCGGACTTCGACCACGAAGGCGTGGCCACGGTGGATTCGGACCTGGTGCGCGACGGGGTGCTGGTGCGCTACCTGCTGTCGAGTTATTCGGCGCGCCGGCTCGGGCTGGAAAGCACCGGCAATGCCGGCGGCGTGCACAACCTGCAGGTGACGGCGAACGCGGCCGGCCTGCACGAGATGGTTCGCGGCATGGGCACCGGCCTGGTGGTCACGGAAATGATGGGCCAGGGCGCCAACCTGCTGACCGGCGACTATTCGCGCGGCGCCGCCGGTTTCTGGGTCGAAAACGGCCACATCGTGCACCCGGTCGATGGCCTGACCATCGCCGGGCACCTGCCCGCCATGTACCAGGCCATCGAAGCCGTGGGCGCCGACGTCGACGTGCGCTCGCACATCGCCATGGGGTCGCTGCTGCTGGGTCGCATGATGGTGGCCGGCGAGTCGGCCCCGGCGGACTGATCGCGGGAAAAATTCTCGCTGCCCGCCCCGGCAAGCCTGCAGTAGCCTCGACGCGTGGACTTGCCATACCCAGGGGGCTTCGTGCGTCAACTTTTCTTCTTTGATTCGATGGTGACCCCCAAGGTCATCACCTTCATCTACTGGCTGTTGCTGCTCTCGATCGTGATCGGTGCGCTGCTGGGGTTCCTCAACGCGATCAGGGTCATGGAGTACAGCTTCCTGATGGGGTTCGGGGCCATGATCCTGGTGCCGATCGGTGCATTGCTGGGGGCGCTGGTCGCCAGGATGTACTGCGAACTGATGATCGTGCTGTTCCGCATTTACGAGACGCTGATCCAGATCCGGGAGAAGTGACCCCACGGCCATGGCCGCAACCCGGGTGCCGGCCCTGCCGGCGCCCGGCTTGACAGTGCGTTCACGAGGAAGGAAATTACCGGGGTTGCAGCACCAGTCGGTGCTGAGCCACCGAGAAGGGGAGCCTCGTGAACGACGCAGTCCAGACCGCCGCACCGCAAGAAGACAAGACCATCGCCCTGATCACCCACCTGTCGGGGATCATCGCCAGTTTCATCATGCCGCTGATCATCTGGCTGATTAACAAGGACAAGCCGGAAAAATCCTGGCTGACCGAGCAGGCCAAGGAAGCGCTGAATTTCCAGATCACCCTGTTCATTTGCTGGATGATCGCCTTCGTGCTGTCCTTCGTGCTGATCGGGCTGCTGCTTTACCCGATCCTGGCGATCGCCAACATCGTCTTTTGCATCCTTGCCGGCGTCGCGGCCAACAAGGGTGAAAGCTACCGGTATCCGGTGACCCTGCGCCTGATCAACTGACCGCAGTTAGTCGCGGGAATGAAACGAGCGGCCTTCGGGCCGCTTTTTTCATGGGCGGGCTCGTACGATCAGTGCGTTCGCGAGACGGCGAAATCCAGCAGGTCCTGCAGGACCCGGGCGTGCTCGCCCAATCCGTCCAGGGCCAGGTGCCCCCGTGCGGCGACTGCGTCCAGATGCCGTCGGGCACCCTCGCTGCCCAGCAGCGCCGGGTAGGTGGACTTGGCCTGGGCCAGGTCCTTGCCGGCGGTCTTGCCCAGTTGTTCGCTGCTGGCTTCGATGTCCAGCAGGTCGTCGCGGATCTGGAAAGCCAGGCCCAGGGATGCGGCGAAATCGTCGAGGCGGGCGAGGGTTTTTTCGTCGGCGGAGCCCGCCAGCGCACCCAGGCGCACCGCGGCGCGGTTCAGGGCGCCTGTCTTGAGCGCATGCAGGCTTTCGAGTTCGGCCAGCGCCAGAGTCGCGCCGGTGCCGGCCATGTCCAGGGCCTGGCCGCCACACATGCCGGCGGCGCCAGTGGCCTGGGCCAGCGTCGCCAGCCAGGCCACGCGCAGCGCATGCGGCGCGCGCGATTCTCCGGCAAGCAGGCCAAAGGCCTGTGCCTGCAGCGCATCGCCGGCCAGGATGGGGGTGGCTTCGTCGTTGGCCACGGGCACGGTTGGGCGTCCGCGGCGCAGGTCGTCGTCGTCCTTCGCCGGCAGGTCGTCGTGCACCAGGGAAAAGGCGTGCACCAGTTCAACCGCCGCGGCGGGCGCGTCGAGCAATTCTTCGTCGGCCTGCACGGCGGTGCCGGCGGCATACACCAGCATCGGCCGCAGGCGCTTGCCACCGCCAAGCGCGGCGTGGCGCATGGCGCCATGCAGGGCCTGCGGGGAGCTTTCGGCCGTGGGCAGGCTGGATTCGAGCCGGGCCTCGACGCGCTGCAGCCAGCGCGCCAGGCGCGGGTCAGCCGGCATCGGGCTGGAAGGCCTGGGCGCTGTCGGGTTCGGCCGGGTCGGTGAGCAGGCGCACGCGCAGCTCGGCTTGTTCAAGCGCACCCTGGCACTGGCGATAGAGGCTGACGCCGCGTTCGTACGCGGCCAGTGATTCGTCGAGCGACATCTCGCCTTTTTCCATCTTCTGCACCAGCTGTTCAAGCTCGTCGAGCGAGGTCTCGAACCGGGCGACGGGCGACGGCGGCGATGCGGGGGTCTTGGCGGCCATGGCGTGAAGTTTGGGCGCTCGCCGGCGGGTGGTCAACGGGGGTGTGGGTTCGTTTTAGTACGCGGATCCGCGTCCATCGGCCCTGATCCGCGTCCAGAACCGACCTCCCACCGGAGCCGCGTTCCATGGGCAGCCAGCCAGTCGTCAAGCTCAGCGGCGACAAGCAGGTCGCCGGCGGCGAGCAGGCGGCCGTCGGGATGGCCGAGCAGGGGCAGGCGCGCACGTTCCCAGGGAGGCACGCCGAGGTCCTGCAGGGCGTGCTTGAGCGTCGTGTGGTGGTCGCGTCCCGGCAGCCGCAGCCGTTCGCCGCCCTGGCGGGCAAACACGCGCAGCGGGGTGTCGAAGTCCCGTGCCGGTTCCATGCGCAGCACGTCGCCCGTCGGCAGCGCCAGGGGTTCGTGGCCCGGCCAGGTCACGTCGAAATCCCCGGGCAGCGGCGCCGTTTCTGGCGCGGCGTGCAGCAGGTCCCGCCAGCGGTGCATGACGGCGCCGGCCCAGGCGAAGCGGGCTTCGGCGTCGGTACGGGACGCCAGCAGGCCGGTTTCGATGCTCGCCGGGGCATCACCCGGCAGCGGCGGCAGGCCCAGGCCGGCGGTCCAGGCCCGCAGCAGGCGGGCGCGCCAGGGCGGCGTTTCCTCCAGCAGCGCCGGCAGCGACAGCGTGGCCGGGTCCAGGCCCTGGACCCGGGCCAGGCGGCGCTGGTCCTCGCCGGCCAGCAGGTCGGCCTGGTCCGCCAGCAGGCGGGCGCTGCGCGCCAGCGACTGGCCGGCCTGCGGCCAGCGTCCGCACAGGCGCGGCAGCACGTGGTGGCGCAGGAAGTTGCGGTCGTGCCGGTCGGACTGGTTCGACGGGTCCTCCAGCCAGTGCAGGGCGTGTTCGCGGGCGTAGGCCAAAAGGGCTTCGCGTGGCAGGTCGAGCAGCGGCCGCCACAGCCAGCCACCGGCGAAGGGCCGCAGGGGACGCATCGCGGCCAGGCCATCGCCGGCGCCCCGCAGCAGGCGCAGCAGCACGGTTTCCGCCTGGTCGTCGCGGTGGTGGGCGGTGGCCAGCAGTTCGCCGGGCGCCAGCACCTCGGCGAAGGCCGCGTGGCGCGCTGCGCGTGCGGCGGCCTCCAGGCCTTCTCCCTGCGAGACGACGGCCACGCGCCGGACTTCCAGGGCGATGCCGAGCTGGCCGCAGGTTTGCGCACAGGCCTGCGCCCAGGCGCCCGACTGGGGGTGCAGGCCATGGTCGACGTGCACCGCGCGCAGGCCGCGGGCGCGGATCCTGGGGTCCCGGGCCGCCAGGTGGAGCAGGGTGCTTGAATCCATCCCGCCGCTGAAGGCGACCAACACCGGGCCTTCGTGCGGGATCGCGGGCAGTGTCAGGTCCATGGCGCCTCCGCCCGGGCGGAGGCGCCAGGGCCCGTCCGGATCAGTGGGCTTCGATTTCTAGCCCGCCGACGAACTTCGCCGCGATGTTGAAGAAAAGCGCGGTGAGCAGGCCGGCGATGAAGCCCAGTATTCCATACACGATCGGCAGGATGATCACGGCCGCGATGCCCATGCCCATCATCATGCCGCCACCCATGGCGCCGTCGCCGCCGCCCAGGGCCATCAGCGCGCCGCCGCCGAGCACGGCGAACAGGGCATACAGCAGGCCGAACAAGGCGCCGATCGCCGCATACATCACGCCGAGCAGCTTGCCCAGCGACAACACCCCAACCTTGGTAATGACCATTCCCAACTCCCCTTGGTAAAGCCCGCGGCCGGGTGGCCGCGGGTGCTGAAAATCAGGCGGCTTCGTAGGCGCCGTAACGACGCAGCCGCTGGTAACGCTGCTCGAGCAGGGCCGCGGGTTCGAGCTGGTCGAGCGCGGCCAGCTCCAGCTGGATCTGCTGCTTGAGCGTGGCCGCCATCGCCGCCGGGTCGCGGTGGGCACCGCCCAGGGGCTCGGGCACGACCTTGTCGATAAGACCGTGTTCGAGCAGGCGCACCGCGGTCAGGCCCAGGGCCTCGGCCGCGTCGCGGGCCTTGTCGGCGGATTTCCACAGGATCGACGCGCAGCCTTCCGGCGAGATGACTGAATAGGTGCCGTATTCGAGCATCAGCGTGCGATCGCCAACGCCGATGGCCAGGGCGCCGCCGGAGCCGCCTTCGCCGATGACGGTGCAGATGACCGGGATCCTGAGCTCGGCCATTTCCATCAGGTTGCGGGCGATGGCCTCGGACTGGCCGCGCTCTTCGGCGCCTACGCCCGGGTACGCGCCCGGCGTGTCGATGAAGGTCAGCAGCGGCAGCCGGAAGCGCTCGGCCAGCTTCATCAGGCGCAGCGCCTTGCGGTAGCCCTCGGGGCGGGCCATGCCGAAATTGCGTGCGGTGCGCTCCTTGGTATCGCGCCCCTTCTGGTGGCCCAGCACCATGCACGGCTGGCCGTTGAAGCGGGCCAGCCCACCCACAATGCTCAGGTCGTCAGAGAAATGCCGGTCGCCGTGCAGTTCCACAAAGTGGGTGAAGATTTCGCTCACATAGTCCAGCGTGTAGGGCCGGTCGGAGTGGCGCGCAATCTTGGTGATCTGCCACGGCGTGAGGTTGCCGTAAATGTCTTTGGTGAGTTGCAGGCTCTTCTTGCCGAGCTGCTCGATCTCTTCGGAAATATCC
>CAZXTV010000029.1:0-13307 GCA_964643705.1 uncultured Arenimonas sp.
ATGTGCTGCTCGCGGGTCTGCAGGGTGAGGCGGTAGGCGGCCTTGCCTTCGGCGTCGATGGAAACGCCGATCAGCCGGCCCGGCATCGAGCGCTTGAAGGCGTCGCGACAAGCCATGAAGGCTGCGTGCGGGCCGCCGAAGCCGAAGGGCACGCCAAAACGCTGGGTGTTGCCGACCACGATGTCGGCGCCCCATTCGCCCGGCGGGGTCAGCAGGGCGAGGGCGAGCAGGTCGGTGGCCACGCAGACCAGGCCGCCGCGCGCGTGCACGGCCTCGGACAGGGCGCGGTAGTCGTTGGCGTGGCCGAAGGTGTCGGGGTACTGCAGCAGCACGCCGAAGGCTTCAATGCCTGCAAGGTCGGCGTCGGCGGCGACGCTCAGTTCGATGCCCATGGGTTCGGCGCGGGTGCGCAGCACTTCCAGGGTCTGCGGATGCACGCCGGCGGAAACGGCGAACACGTTGGACTTCGACTTGCCCGAACGCTTGGCCAGGGTCATGGCCTCGGCGGCGGCGGTGCCCTCGTCGAGCAGGGAGGCGTTGGCGATCTCCATGCCGGTGAGGTCGGCGCACATCGTCTGGAAGTTGATTAGCGCTTCCATGCGGCCCTGGGAAATCTCGGCCTGGTAGGGCGTGTAGGCGGTGTACCAGGCCGGGTTTTCCAGGATGTTGCGCAGGATCACGTTCGGCGTGTGGGTGCCGTAATAACCCTGGCCGATGAAGCTGCGGAAGACCTGGTTGCGGCTGGCGACGGCGCGGATCTTGGCGATCGCTTCGACTTCGGAAATCGGCTCGGGCAGCGCCAGCGGCGTGGCCGACTTGATGCTGGCGGGCACGATCGCGTCGGTCAGCGATTCAAGCGAATCGTGGCCGACCGCGCGCAGCATGTGCGCGATCTCGGCGTCGTTGGGGCCGATGTGGCGTTCGAGGAAGGCGTCGTGGTGCTCGAGCTGGCGCAGGCTGTCGCGATTCATGGTCGATCCGGACGAGGGAAGGGTCCGTGCATGCCGCACGGGGCGCCCCTCTGTCCTTTTGCCTGAGAGTTTTGGCCGGCATCTTCATGCGGCCATGCCCCTTCGGCGCCGGCTGGTTCCGGTCTCTCCAGAGTCGCTCGCGCGGTTGCGGTTCCGGGTCCTGAGCGATTACGGGCGTTACGCCTTCGGCGCTGGCCTGAGCCAGCCTCTCCCGCTCCGCGCATCGAGCCCCGCTATTCTACCCGATGCCCGTGAAACCGGGGTCAGAGTCAACTTTTCGCGGTCAGGCCGTCGGGTCCCGACCCGCCGGTGGCGAAAAGTCGACTCTGACCCCGGTTTTACCGCAGGGACGCGGGGCTTGACGGCGGGCCGGTCCGGGAATATGGTTGGCACACGCAACTAAATGGATCCGACCCATGGCAAGCACCGCCAATGCCAAGCTGATGCAGGACGCCCGGGCACTTCAGGCCGCCGTAGCCGAACTGGTGCGGATCTACCAGGTCCGCGACCGCGACCGCATCTGCTGCCACGACATCTCGGTCACCCAGTGCCATGCCCTGGAAGTGCTGGTGGCGCGCGGCCCGATGCGTGCCCAGGCCCTGGCCGAGGCGCTGCGCCTGGACAAGAGCACGGTCACGCGAGTGCTCGACGCGCTGGTGCGCAAGGCCTATGCCGAGCGCCTGGCCGATCCCGATGACGCCCGGGCCCTTTCGCTGCGCGCCACCGCCAGCGGCCGGGCCCTGTTCAAGCGCATCGACGAGGAGATGGTGATGCAGCAGGCCGCCCTGCTGGGAGACCTGGCGCCCGACGTGCGGGCCGGTGCCACCGAACTGATCCAGCGCCTGGCGAAGGCCGCCGAACAGCGTTTTGTCCCGGGCCACTGCGAGCCGGCCGCCTGCGGCCCGCGGGAAGCCGGCCCGGGCTGCGGCTGAGTTTTTTTGCCCACATAGTTGTCTCTACCAATTAAATCCCGATCAGGGAGACCAGAGGAGATCGTCATGAACACCCCGCTTCCCGTTGTGATCATCGGTGCCGGCCCGGTCGGCCTGGCCGCCGCCGCCCACCTGCTCTCGCGCGGCCTGGAGCCGCTGCTGCTCGAGGCCGGCGCATCCGTCGGTGCCGGCATGCAGCGCTGGAGCCACGTCCGCATGTTCTCCCCCTGGGAGTTCACCATCGACAGCCAGGCCCGCGGCCTGCTGGAAGCCACGGGCTGGCAGTCGCCGGACCTGGCGGCCTTCCCGACCGGCGGCGAGGTGGTCGAACGCTACCTGCTTCCCCTGGCCGCCACCGCGCAAATCGCCCCGCGGCTGCGCCTGGGTGCGCGCGTGCTGGGCGTTGCCCGGCACCGGCGTGACCTGATGAAAGACGCCGGCCGCGAGACGCAGCCCTACGTCGTGCAGTACCGCGACGCCGACGGCGAACACGAGGTGCTGGCCCAGGCCGTGATCGACGCCTCGGGCACCATCGAAACGCCCAACACCCTGGGCGCCTCGGGTCTTGCCGCGCTGGGCGAACGCGCCCTGGGTGATCGCATCGCCTACGGCATTCCCGACGTGCTCGGGGCCGAACGCAGCCGCTACGCCGGCAGGCGCGTGCTGGTGGTGGGCAGCGGCCACTCGGCCTTCAATGTATTGAAGGACCTGGCGCGACTGTCCACGCAGTCGCCGGGCATGCACGTGCACTGGGCGCTGCGGCGCAGCTCGCTGGCGCGCGTTCTCGGCGGCGGCGACAACGACCAGCTCAGGCAGCGCGGCAAGCTGGGCCAGGACATCGCCCGCCTGGTCGCCGAGGGCGTGCTCAGCGTGCACACCGGCATCGAAATCGACAGGCTCGAAGACACCGGGTCGGGCATCGTTGCCCACGCCAGGGGCCAGGCGCTTCCGGCCGTCGATGAGATCGTCGCGGCCACGGGCTTCCGCCCGGACCTGTCGCTGCTGTCGGAAGTGCGGCTGTCGGTGCACGCCGGCACGCAAAGCCCCACCGCGCTGGCACCGCTGATCGATCCCAACCAGCACAGCTGTGGCAGCGTGCGTCCGCACGGCGCCGAGGAACTTCGGCACCCGGACGACGGCGTTTATATCGTCGGCATGAAAAGCTACGGCCGCGCCCCGACCTTCCTGCTGCTGACCGGCTACGAACAGGTGCGCTCCGTGGCCGCCGCCCTGGCCGGCGACTGGGAGGCCGCGCGCCGGGTGGAGCTGGTGCTCCCGGAAACCGGCGTCTGCATCACGCAGTTCAATGAGGAAGAGCCCGCCCTCGGCCAGCCGGCCAAGGCGGCCGGTGGCTGCGGCTGCGGCTCAGGCAAGCCCGCGCCCGCCACCGTGGCCACGCCGGCGCCCGTCGCGGCGTGCTGCAGCTGAGGACAGGGCATGGATCGGAGAACCAGGGCGGCGGTCTGGTGGCTCGGCGCGGCGCAGTGCGTGTCCTGGGGCGTGCTGTATTACGGCTTCCCGGTCTGGCAGGTGCCGCTGCAGGCGCAGCTGGGCGTGCCGATGGCGGTGGTGGCGGCGGCTTATTCAGCGGCCTTGCTGGTGGCCGCCGTATCGGCCCCCAGGGTGGGCCGGGGCTTCGACCGGGGCAGGGGTCCGCTGCTGCTTCGTATCGGGCTGCTGGCGGCCGTGGTCGGTCTGGTGATGCTGGCGCACGCCCGCTCCGTCCTGGTGCTGTTCCTGGCCTGGCTGGCGATCGGCCTGGGCATGGCGCTGACGCTCTACGAATCCGCATTCGCCCTGGTGCAGCAAGCGATAACCGCCCCGGCGCCGCGGCTACGCGCGTTGGCGGCGGTGACGGTGATGGGCGGCCTGGCCAGCACCCTGTTCCTGCCGCTGACGGGCAGTCTGCTCGGGCTGCTGGACCTGCGCGCCGCGCTGTTGGCCGGGGCGGTGGCGGTCCTGGCCGCCGGCTGGATCGTCGAGCGGTGGGTGCTGCCCGGCTTGCCGCCGATGCTTGCCGAAACGATTTCGCCGGCCGCGACGACCATCCACCCGCGGCGCCCGATCGCCGCCCTGGCCATCGTATTCACCGCCGGCACCGTCGCCGGCATGGCGGTGGTGACGCTGCTGGTGCCGCTGCTGGTTTCCCGCGGCGCCGACCTGGCCGAGGCGGCAATGGTCCTGGCTGCCCTGGGTATTGCGCAGTTGCCCGGCCGGCTGTGGCTGCTGCGCGGCGGACGCCTGCCTTCGGCCGCCGTATTGACGATGTGGCCCATGGCCCTGCAGGCGGCAGGCTTGCTGGTGGTCGCCGGCGCCGGATCGCCGGTGCTGGCCGCTGCTGGCGTTGCCCTGTTCGGCCTGGGCGCGGGACTGCATACGCTGGCCCGGCCCTGGCTGGTGCAGGAAAGATTCGGGGCCGAGGCAGGGTACCGCAATGGCCAGGTTGCCCGGTTGCAGGGTCTGGGTCGGGCGCTGGGGCCGGTGGCGGCGGTGGCCGCCGCGATGCTGGTCGGATCGCAGTGGGTGCTCGTTGCCCTGGCGGGCCTGCTGCTGGTGTTGCTGCCCTTGGCCCGGTCGGTGTCGGGATCGCGGCCGCTGGCGCCGCAGGCCTTCGCGCGCTTCAGTCGCTGGCTGCGGCCTTCGCCGCGCGCCGCAGCCGGTGATCCATCACGGCGGTGACCAGGGCGCCGGTGAAAAACACCAGCGCGGCGTAGTACAGCCAGATCAGCAGCAGCACCAGGGTGCCAAAGGAGCCGTAGGCGCTGGCAGGGGCGGCCTTGGCCAGGTACAAGCCGATCGCCCAGCGCCCCAGCACGAACAACGCGGCGGTGATGGCGCCGCCGATGAAGGCCCGCTTCCAGGCGACCCGACGATCGGGCAGGTAGTGGTAGAGCAGGGCGAAGACCAGGACATACAGCCCCAGGGTGACGGCATTGCCCAGCACCGGCAGCAGCGAAGGCACCTGCGACAGTGCGACCTGCAGCGCGGTGGCCAGCAGCATCGAGACCAGCAGCAGGAAGCCCAGCGCGAACACCACCCCGAAGGAAAAAAACCGCTTGCGCAGCCATGGCACGAAGCCGCCGCCCAGGTGGCTGGCGTCGGTGCTGAAGATGCGGTTCAAGGTGGCCTGCAGGCGCGCGAACACCGCGGTGGCGCCGATGAAGAGCAGCAGGATGCTCCACCAGCCGGCCAGCGAGCCGATGTCGGGCCGGTCCTGGGCGTTCTTGATGACGGTGCGGGCGACCTGCCGGGCGTTTTCGCCGGCGATACCGCCTATCTGGTCCAGCAAGGCCGCCTGGGCCGACGGATAAAGCGACGCGGTCAGCCACAGCACCAGCATCAGCAGCGGCGCCAGCGACAGCATCGTGTAGAAGGACAGCGAGGCCGCGTGGGTCAGCAGGTCGATCTCGACGAAGCGCCTTGCGGCTTCCGCCGGAAGGCTCTTGTGCAGGGACTCGAGCGCCGGTTCAAGGCGCGTGCGCAGGTCCTGCCATCGGTTGGGCTCGGTGGACATGGCCACCATTATGGCGGCCATGGCGCGATGCCGTGGGTTTTACGGCGTGCCGGTTAACTGGCTGGTCAGGTCGCCTTTCTCGCGATCACCTTCCGGCAGTTCACCGTGCACCAGGAACCAGGTGTTTTCGGCGATGTTGGTGGCGTGGTCGCCGATGCGTTCGATGTTCTTGGCGATGAACAGCAGGTGGGTGCAGGAGGTGATCTGGCGGGGATCTTCCGCCATGTAGGTCAGCAGCTCGCGGAACAGGCCCGTGTACTCGGCGTCGAGTTCGACGTCGCGGCCGCGCACGGCCAGGGCGCGGTCGGCGTCGCGCTCGCGATAGGCGTCAAGCGCTTCGAGCACCAGGGCGTTGGCCAGCTTGGCCAGCGCCGGCAAACCGCGCGCGGCCGATACCGGTGCGGTCTGGTTGAGCACCATGCTGCGCTTGGCGACGTTGGCGGCATAGTCGCCGATGCGTTCGATGTCGGACGAGATGCGCAGCGCGGCGTAAACCTCGCGCAGGTCACGCGCCATCGGCTGGCGCAGGGCAAGCAGGCGCAGCACGTCGTGGCTGACTTCGTGCTCGAGCGAATCGATGGCCTCGTCGTTGGCCACCACGCGCATCGCGGCCTGGGTGTCGCGGCGCTGCAGCACGTCGATGGCGGCGTCGAGCTGGGCGACGGCAATCTGGCCCATGCGGCTGATTTCGCCGTCGAGGCGCTTTAGCTCTTCGTCGTAGCTCTTGACGATATGGTCGTTGGAATGGGGCATGGGAGTTGCTCGCGTTGGGGGCGTGTTGCGCCTGGGGGCGCCGGGGTAATCAGCCGAAGCGGCCAGTAATGTAGTCTTCTGTTTGCTGCTTGCTGGGCTTGGTGAAGATGGTGTTGGTCGGGCCATGTTCGACCAGCTCGCCCAGGTACATGAAGGCGGTGAAGTCCGAACAACGCGCCGCCTGCTGCATGTTGTGGGTGACGATCAGGATGGTGAACTGCTGCTTGAGCTCGGCGAAGAGCTGTTCGATCTTGCCGGTGGCGATCGGGTCCAGCGCCGAGGTCGGTTCGTCGAACAGGATCACCTGCGGCTTCAGGGCCACCGCGCGCGCGATGCACAGGCGCTGCTGCTGGCCGCCGGACAGGCCCAGCGCGGTCTGCTTGAGCTTGTCCTTCACCTCGTCCCACAGCGCCGCCTGGCGCAGGGCTTCCTCGACGCGATCGGCCATGTCGGACTTCGACAGGTTTTCGTAGTGGCCGATGCCGTAGGCGATGTTGTCGTGGATGGACATCGGGAACGGCACCGGCTTCTGGAAGACCATGCCGATCTTGCTGCGCAGCTTGTTGAGCGGGTACTTCGTGTCCAGCACGTCTTCGCCGTCGAGCAGCACCTGGCCGCTGGCGCGCTGGCCCGGGTAGATCGAGTAGATGCGGTTGAAGACGCGCAACAGGGTGGACTTGCCGCAGCCCGAGGGGCCGATCAGCGCGGACACCTTGTTCTTGGGGACGTCGAGGTTGATGTCCTTGAGCGCGGCGAAGTCGCCATAGTGGAAACCGAGGTCGCGCGCGGCCAGCTTCACCTCGCTGGGCGAGTCGTCGGCGGCCGCTTTCGGGACGGCGGTGGCGAAGGTGATCGGGGCGTTAGTCATGTTGGGTCTTGTTTCGCAGGAGGAGGAAGCGTGCGAGCAGGGACACCGTCAGCACGAACAGGGTGATCAGGAAGGCACCGGCCCAGGCCAGCTGGTTCCAGTATTCGAAGGGGCTCATGGCGAACTGGAAGATGGTCACCGGCAGGTTGGGCATGGCGCTGCCCAGGTCGGTGCTCCAGTACTGGTTGTTGAAGGCGGTGAACAGCAGCGGCGCGGTTTCGCCCGAGATGCGCGCCAGGGCCAGCAGCACGCCGGTGATGATGCCCGGCAGCGCGGCCCGGTAGAGGATTTGCGTGGTCACCTTCCACTGCGGGATGCCCAGCGACAGCGCCGCTTCGCGCATCTGGCTGGGCACCAGGCGCAGCATCTCGTCGGTGGTGCGCACCACCACCGGCAGCACGATGAAGGCCATGGCGATGGAGCCGGCCCAGCCCGAGAAGGTGCCCGTGGTGCGCACCACCAGGGTGTAGATGAACAGGCCGAGCACGATCGACGGCGCCGACAGCAGGATGTCGTTGACGAAGCGGATGACCTCGCCGATCTTCCGGGACCGGGCGTATTCAGACAGGTAGGTGCCGGCGGCGATGCCCACCGGTGCACCCATCAGGACCGCCAGCGAGCTCAGGATCAGCGAGCCGACGATGGCGTTCTTCAGGCCGCCGGTGTCCTGGCCCGGCGGCGGGGTCATTTCGGTGAACAGCTGCAGGCTCATCGCGTCGATGCCCCTGCTGATCGTGACCCACAGGATCCAGACCAGCCAGAACAGGCCGAAAATGGTGGCGGCGGCCGAAAGCACCATGGCCAGGCCGTTGACCAGCTTGCGACGGATGTAGAGGTTGCGGGCGACGGTGGTCATCAGTTGCCCTCCCGCTTGTGCAGGCGCATCAGCATCAGCTTGGCGATCGCCAGCACCACGAAGGTGACGATGAACAATACGAAGCCCAGGGCAAGCAGCGCCGACTGGTACATGGGCGTGGTGGCCTCGGCGAACTCGTTGGCGATGGACGCGGCGATCGAGTTGCCGGGCATCAGCAGGGAAGCGTGGATGTTGTGCGAGTTGCCCAGCACGAAGGTGACGGCCATCGTTTCACCCAGCGCGCGGCCCATGCCCAGGAAGATGCCGCCGATCACCGCCGAGCGGGTGTAGGGCAGCACGATGTCCCAGACCACCTCGAAGAAGAGCATGCCGACCAGCGGCAGCTGGCCCATGTTCTCGTCCACCCAGGGATAGACGTTGTCGGCCAGGAAGGGCGCCAGCACGAACAGGCCCCACATGCCGTAGATGATCGACGGGATGCCGGCCAGCAGTTCGATGGCGGTGCCCAGCGGCTGCCGGATCCAGGCCGGCGCCACTTCGGTAAGGAACAGCGCGATGCCAAAGCTCACCGGCACCGCGATGATCATGGCGATCATCGTGCTGACGACGGTGCCGTAGATCGCGACCAGGGCACCGTATTCTTCGGTGACCGGATTCCAGGCCGTCGAGGTCAGGAACCCCGGGCCGAACTCCATGAAGGCTTCGCGTCCGCCCCAGAGCATCGAGAGCGCGGCCAGGCCCAGCGCGACCAGGACGAACCAGCCGGCCAGGGTGACGATATTCCTGAACGCCCAGTCGCGGAAGGCATCGGCAAGATGCGGACGGTCGACGGGATTCGGGGGGGAAGCGGTGTGCATGCGCGGCACTCGTGTGTTGGGGGCCTGCGTCCGGAAACAGGCCCGCGCGCCGTTGGGCGCGCGGGCTGGTTCAGCGGGGTAGTACTTTACTTGAAGCTGGCGGCCCAGTAAGCCTCGATCTGCTCGACCAGGGCGTCCGGCAGCGGCACGTAGCCGAGCTGGGTGGCCGACTCGTCGCCGTTTTCGTAGACCCAGGCGAAGAACTCGCGGGCGGCCTTGTTGCCTTCGGCGTTCTTCGGGCGCTTGGACATCAGGATGAAGTTGGTCGCGGCGATCGGCCAGGAATCGGCACCCGGGGCGTTGGTCACCACCAGGTAGAAGTCCTTGGACGTGGCCCACTCGGCGCTGGCGGCGGCGGCCTGGATGCTCGCATCCGTGGCCTGCACGTAGTTGCCGGCGGCGTTCTTCAGGGTCGCGTAGGCCACCTTGTTGGTCAGCGCGTAGGACAGCTCGATGTAGCCGATGCCGCCCTTGATCTGCTTCACGTAGGCGGCGACGCCCTCGTTGCCCTTGCCGCCGACGCCGGCCGGCCAGACAACGGTCGTGCCTTCGCCAGCCGTCTGCTTCCATTCCGGGCTGACCTTGGACAGGTAGTTGACGAAGTTGAAGGTGGTGCCCGAACCATCCGAGCGGTGCACGACGGTGATGCGCAGGTCCGGCAGCGCCAGGCCCGGGTTGAGCTTGGCGATCGCCGGGTCGTTCCACTTGGTGATCTTGCCCAGGTAGATGTTGGCCAGGGTGGCGCCGTCGAGCTTGAGCTGGTTGGCGGTGATGCCCGGCACGTTGAAGGCCGGCACGATGCCGCCCATCACGGACGGGACCTGGACCAGGTTCGAGGCCGCCAGGTCTTCGGGCTTGAGCGGGGCGTCCGAGGAACCGAAGTCAACGGTGTTGGCCTTCATCTGGGCGATGCCGCCGCCCGAGCCGATGGACTGGTAGTTGATGCGGTGGCCGGTTTCCTTGTTGTAGTCCGCCGACCACTTGGACATGGTCGGGAACACGAAGGTGGCGCCGGCGCCGGTGATGTCGGCGGCCTGGGCGCTGGTGCCCAGCACGGCGGCGACGGCCAGGACGGCGATGCGGGACTTGGTCTTGAGCGAGCTAAACACGGTCAACTCCTTGGGTATCCGGGATGGGGCGGGCAGTGCCTCGCCCTTGGGTGTCAATGATTTATGACGAATGTGACAGCGGGATTACATGGTCATGCAGGCGGCCCCCGGACGGAGACCGCGGTTCAGGTTCACCAGAAGAAGGAGGCGCGGGCCTCGAGGATGTTCGGGTCGTCCTGGATGCCGCGGCGGTCGGACTCGACCATGACGTAATTGACGGCGAACTTGAAATGCGAGCGCCAGTACCAGTTGACGCCAGCGGTGACGCTGTTCATTTCTCCGCCCAACACGCTGCCATCGTCGAGGTTGATGGCGTCATAACGCAGGCCCAGCTGCCACATGCCCGAAGCCGGGGAGTCGGCGCGTGAGGTGGCGATCACGCCGTTCTTGTAGCCCCAGGTCTCGCCGGTGACATTCCAGAGGCCGGACACGTACCAGGCATCGCCGCTGAAGTCGTCGGGGCTGGCGTAGCGGTCCACGGTCGAACTGAAATATTCGGCCTGCAGCTTCACCGGGCCGTTCACCCAGGCCGCTTCGGCGCCCAGGGTGCGCTGGCGGTCGGTGTCGGCCAGGGTGCCGGTGTCGGCCAGGCGCACGGTGGCCAGGTCGGCCTGGGGGCGGGCGCGCAGGCGCAGGCTGTCGGCGTTGGTGTCCAGGTCAACGAAGGACAGGCCCAGATGCAGCAGCTGGCCGTCGGCCTTGATGGGGCTGAAGTAGCCGCGCAGGCCATAACCCGGGCCGTGGGCGCCATCGGTCAGCTCACGCGTGAACATGCTGCCGGCCAGGCCCCAGTTTTCACCCCCGGTCGCCAGCTGGGCGCCCAGGCGGCGCGAGACCGCGAAGGTGTTGGTGGCGGTGGCCTTGGAGATGAAGTCGTTGTTCTTGGAGCTCGACAGCTCTTCCATGCTGTTGGGCTGCTTGTACTGGCCCACGGTCAGCGTGGTGGCGGCGTTGAACTTCCAGGCCACGTTGGTATCGAGGAACTTGTCGGCCTTGGCGTCGTAACCGACCACCCAGCTCAGCATGCCCGGGCCCTTGCCCTTGACGATCAGTTCGGCGCGGCGCAGTTCGAACTCGCTGTCGCTGCGGCCGGCGCCGTTGAGGTCGGCGACGTCGTTGTCGAACCAGTTGCCGTCGGCCTGGAGCAGGCCTTCGAAGGAAACCTCGGAGCCACCGATCACGTCGATGGTGACCTCGGCCAGGGCCGGGGTGGACAGCGCCGCCAGCAGGGCGGTGAAGAGCAGGTTGCGGGAATGTTTCATGGCGGCAGGGCCTCTAAGGGGAGCAGGTTCGGCGGAACACCCGCCGGATGCAGCGCAAGTTAGGGCTTGCCCGTGACGGCTTTGTTACAAAAAGTCAGTTTCTTGTCGGCAAGGTGTCTCTGCCATGGCTGAAAGGTTTCAGTTCGGGGCCGTATGGCTGCCCGGGGCGGGGCAGGCGTCGCCAAAGCGTCGCGCGGCGGTAACATCAGGCCCCGAGAGTACTTTCCAACGCCCCGGGAGCCCCCATGACCACGCTGGACCTGCCTGCGCCGCTGCGCCAATGGATCATCGAACAGGCCCAGGCGGGCCGCGAGCCGATGGACGTGGTTGACGCCATGGTCGTCGAAGGCTGGCAGCAGGAAAAGGCCGTCGACGTGGTGCAGGAAGTCCTGCACGCGCTGCTGGTGGAACACGCCCGGGCCAACGGCCTGCCCGAACCCACCGCGGTGCCCGAGCCGATGGAGCGCGGCGGCCCGCATTTGCTCGACGGCGGTGACCGCCGGGTGCCGGTGCTGGCCAACCTCAAGCATCCGCGCGTGGTGGTGCTGGGCAGCCTGCTTTCCGACGAGGAGTGTGATGGCCTGATCGCGCTGGCGCGCAAGCGACTGAGCCGCTCGGAAACCTTCATGCTCGACGAGGGCGTGAGCAAGGTGCACGAGGCGCGCACCAGCGAGGGCATGTTCTTCACCCGCGGCGAGAACGAACTGGTCCGCCGCATCGAGGCGCGGCTGGCGACGCTCTGCGCCTGGCCGCTGGAATACGGCGAGGGCCTGCAGGTGCTTCGTTACGGCCCCGGCGCCGAATACAAGCCGCATTTTGATTATTTCGACCCGGCCAAGACCGGCACCGCCGGCATCCTGGCCAACGGCGGCCAGCGCGTGGCCTCGGTGGTGATGTACCTCAACACCCCCGACGCCGGCGGCGAAACCACCTTCCCCGACGTGCGCTTCGATGTGGCGCCGATCAAGGGCAACGCGGTGTTCTTCAGCTACGACCGCCCGCACGAAATGACCGGCACCCGCCACGGCGGCGCGCCGGTGCTTGCCGGCGAAAAATGGGTCGCCACCAAGTGGATGCGGCTGGGCGAGTTCGTCTAGAAGTGCAGCTCGGCGGCCACGCCGCCGTCGGATGACTGCAGCCGGGCCGTCAGGGGCGGCTGGCCGGCGAGGCGCTGCTGTTCGATCCAGGCAAACAGCAGGTCGGGCGCGGCAGGCGCCAGGACGATGCGCGCCCTGCCATCGGGCTGCGCGCTGCTGGACTCGACGGCCAGGCCCAGCGCGACGGCGCTGTCGGCCAGGGCCTGCGGCGACGCCGGCGTGGACGGCGCCGGTAATGATCCGATCCGGGCAGCGATGCCCTGCACCTGTGCGTGCTCGGCAATGGCCAGCTGGTGGCGCGCCTGCGCCGCGTCGGCCCAGCGCGCCAGCGGCAGGGCCAGGCCATAGGCATAAACGAAGGCCGCGATCGCGGCGGCCATCACGCCCAGCATGAGCCGTTCGCGCGGGCTGATGGCCAGCCAGCGCTGGCGCAGGGTGTTGAAGCGGGAAGCGAGCGCGGTCATGGCAGTTCACTCAGCAGCAGGGTGGTGACGGCCCGCTCGCCGGCGGGTTCGGATCCGGCTTCGGCCAGCGCCACGCCGTGGTCGGCCAGGGTTTGCGCCAGGTCGGCGGGCAGCCCGTCGGGGCCATGCAGCCAGCGGACCTCGAGCACGCCATCGGGCTGGAGCTCGAGCGCCTGGAGCTGCGAACCGGGTGCCTGC
Organism: uncultured Arenimonas sp.; assembly: GCA_964643705.1. Classification (GTDB taxonomy): domain Bacteria; phylum Pseudomonadota; class Gammaproteobacteria; order Xanthomonadales; family Xanthomonadaceae; genus Arenimonas. The sequence goes on from CAZXTV010000029.1 coordinate 12,843, forward strand.
GCCTGGGCAGCAAGAAGTGGGGCCACCAGCTGGCCGAAACGATCCGGCGCCTGGCGCTGGGCCAGGGCAGCCCGCGCGCGGGCCAGCGGGCGGCCAGGACCAGTGGCCTCGGGTGCGGCGTCTTGCAGGCGGGTGTCGGCCGCGGCCTGGATCCGGGCCGCGGCCAGGTCGTGGCGAAGGGCCTGGGCGGTCCAGACCAGCAGCGGGGAAAGCACCAGCGCGGCGGCCAGGGCCAGCAGGCGGCGGGTGGGCACGGCGGTGGCGGGGCCCTTGCCCGAGCCGGCTTTCGGCGAAAGATCGGGCAGGGCGGCGTCGCTGGCACCGTGCAGCAGGATATGGGCTTGGTCGACAGTGACCCGCTCGACCGGCCGACCGGCAAGCAGGTGCCGGGCGAGGCTGGATTCAGCGGCGAAGGCGCGGTCGGCGGTGCGCACCAGCTGGTTGCCAGCCGGATTTTCGAACACC
>CAZXTV010000030.1:0-13001 GCA_964643705.1 uncultured Arenimonas sp.
CTTCAGGCGCAAATCTTTTGACTTTGCCTTTGGCAAAGCAGGAATTCGCGCCTGAAGGCGCTCCTACAGGTTGGCTAGTTATTGAGGGGCAGGTAGCCGTCGGGGCCGATCATGCGGAAGGGCACCGACACCAGGCGCATGCCGCCGTTCACCTGCACGGCGAAGTGCAGGTGCGGGCCGCTGGAAAACCCGGTGCTGCCGGCGTAACCCAGCACCTGGCCCAGGTGCACCTGGTCGCCGCTGCGAACGCTGACGCCACCCTCGCGCAGGTGCGCATACAGCGCCATCGAGCCGTCCTCGTGCAGCACGCGCACGTAATTGGCCTGGTCGGCCAGCGCCCGGTCGGCGCCGCCTTCGGCGTGGCCCGCCATTGCCGCCACCACCACGCCGTCGCGCGCGGCCAGCACCGGCGTGCCTTCCTCGACGATCAGGTCGATGGCGTAACGGTTGGCTTCGTCACCGTGGCTGTAGCCACCGTGGAATCCCTGGCCCAGTTCGAAGTCCGATTCTTCCACCGGCAGCGAATAGACCACGTCGCGTGCGTCGGCATGCGGCGGGCCGGGTACCGCCAGCAGCCGGAGTTCATGCCGGGCGCCCGCGGCCACCGGCCACAGCCGCGCCAGGTTCACGTGCTCGCCGGGTGCCAGCACCCGCCGCTGGGGCAGCGCCGGTTCGCTGTCCATGCCCTGCCAGTGGTCTGCCAGCAGCTCGACCTCCAGCGGCCCGCCGCTGCGGTTGGCGGCCACGGCCACCTGTTCGTTGCCTTGCCGGTGCACCGACAGCTGCGCCAGTTCGGTGGCGCCGGCGGGCAGGGCAAGGGCGGCAAGCAGCAGGTAGCCGGGTTTCATGGTTTCGCAGCTTCCGCCAATCCGAAGTACAGGTCGATAGGTTGCGGCGCGTCGAAGGCGAAACCCTGGCCGAAGTCCACGCCCAGCGCCTGCAGCGCCTGCCGCTGGGCTTCGGTTTCGGTGTGCTCGGCGATCGACTTCTTGTCCAGCACGTGGGCGATTTCGTTGATCGAACGCACCACCGCCTCGGCCATCGGCGACTGGTGCATGTCGCGCACGAAGCTGCCGTCGATCTTGAAGTAGTCCACGTCCAGCGATCGCAGGTAGTTGAAGGAACAAAAGCCCGTACCGAAATCGTCCAGCGCGAACCGGCAGCCCAGTTCGCGCAGCTGGTTGATGAAACGCTGGGCCCGGGCCAGGTCGCGCACGGCGCTGGTCTCGGTCAGCTCGAAGCACAGGTTGCTGGCGGGGAAGCGGCTGCGCCGAAGCCGTTCGGACACGAAGCCGATGAAACCCTCGTCGATCACTGCTTCGCCAGAGAGGTTGATGCAGCAGGTCTCCACCGTCGCGGCGGCCTCGGGATGGCTTTCCAGCCAGGCCAGGGTCTGGCTGATCACTTCCCGGTCGATGCGCGTGCCCAGCCGGAAGCGTTCGGCCGCGGGCATGAACTGCGCCGGCTCCAGGCGTTCACCGGTGCGCGGGTCGTGCAGGCGCAGCAGCACCTCGAAGTGCCGGCCGGATTCGGCGCCCGGCTGCAGCGGCACGATGGACTGGCAATACAGGGCCAGGGTGTTCTTTTCCAGCGCTTCGCGGATGCGCACCACCCAGCGCATGGCCGCGGTGCGGTCGAGCAGTTCGCCGGCATCCAGGCTGGCCAGGCAGACCCGGTTGCCGCCCTGTTCCTTGGCGGTGAAGCAGGCGGCGTCGGCCTGCGACAGCAACTGCGCATAGTCGGCCTGGCCCGGCAGGAAGGTGACGATGCCGGCGCTGGCAGTGGTGCCCAGCATCTGGCCGTTCCAGCCGCAGCGGTAGCCTTCGATGGCGCGCAGCAGGACGCGCATCCGGTCTTCGGCGACCATCGGCGTGCAGTTGCGCAGCAGCAGCGCGAACTCGTCACCGCCGGTGCGCGCCACCCGGTCCTCGGGGTGCATGTGGGCCGAAACCACGCCGGCGACGCCGCGGATGAGCTGGTCGCCGGCGGCGTGGCTGGCGGTGTCGTTGATGAGCTTGAGGTGGTCCAGGTCGAGGTAGGCCAGCGCCATGGGCACCGTCGAGGTTTCGGCCAGCACCGGGCGCATGCCTTCCTCGAAGGCGTTGCGGTTTTCCAGCCCGGTCAGCGGGTCGGTATTGGCGCGGTGCGTCAGCACGCCGGCCGCGACCCGCTGCTGGTGCATGGCGAAGGCCAGCATCATCGGCAGCGCCGCCACCTCGACCAGGAACACCAGCAGGTAAAGGCTGTCGAGCGGATCGGCGGCGCGCGGGTAGCCGGCCGTGCCATAACCGGCCAGGCCGGCGATCAGCAGCATGGTCATGGCGCTGGCGATGGCGGTGAAGCGCGGGGGCAGCCGCACGGCGCTCCAGACCATCACGCCCAGCGGCAGCGCCACCAGGCCCAGGGCGTAGTTGCCGCCGAGGCTGCCGCCCCAGGCCATGAGCAGGTAACTGGCCATCAGTGCGATGTTCCAGGCCAGGCGTTCGGCTTCCGAGGCGTAGTCGCTGTCGGGAAAACGCCGGCGCTGGCCGTTGCGGCCGGGCAGCAGCAGCATCACCGCCGGGGCGATGCTGGTGGCGCCCAGCAGGTCGCCCAGCAGCCAGCGGCCCGCGGATGTCGCGATCTGGCCGGCGCTGATCATCTCCGCGTGCAGCATGCCGGCGGTACCGATGAGCGCGCTGACCGTCGCCATCACCAGCGACCCGCCCAGGGCATGCAGGCCGAACCGCACCGTCATCAGGTCGTCCAGCGGCTGCCGGCGCATCAGCCAGGCGCCAGCCACCACGCCCAGGAAGTTCGATGCCATGGACCAGGCGATGAAGACCGTGGGCACCGGTTCGAACAGCAGGTGCACCAGCAGCGTGCCCAGCGGCACGAACCACACGACCCGCAGGCCGTAACGCAGCACGCCGGCCAGGCCGATGCCCGCGGCGGGCCAGAACAGCGCGACTTCGTCAGGCCCGCCGCGCAGCAGGCTCGAATAGGCACCGCCGGCGACATAAAGCGCCAGCAGGACCAGCACGATCAGCAGCCGACGGAACGAGGCGGGCATGTCCGGAAGCATAGGCCGGCTGCCCGTCGTCGACTAGTGAGGGTGGCCGTCGGAGGGCGGCTTGAGCTTGCCCGAGGTCAGCAGGTTGAGCCGGCCGGCCTCGAGCAGCACGTCGGGATCACCGCGCAGGGCTTCCTGCAGGTGCGCCAGGTCGGTGTCTTCACGGGCGCGGTAGGCGGCCCAACCGTTGCGGCCGTGCGCCTTCACGTAATACAGGGCACGGTCGGCCATCTCGATCATCTGCTCCCAGCCCAGGCCACCGCGGGCGTCGCGGAACAGCGGGCACTCGATGAAGCCCACCGAACAGGTGATGCGCAGCGGCTCGGAGGCGCCGATGTCGAAGCGGTGTTCGGACACCGAGGCGCAGATGCGGTCGCCGAGCATCGGCAGGTGCCGGTTGGGCATGGGCCGGAACACGATGAGGAATTCTTCGCCGCCCCAGCGCGCGATGTAGTCGCCGGTGCGCACCATCTGGCCCAGCACCTGCGCCACCTGCTGCAGCACGCGGTCGCCGGCCTGGTGGCCGTGGGTATCGTTGACAAGCTTGAAGTTGTCGATGTCGATAAGCGCGAACACCATCACTTCGTCCGCCGAGCCACGGCGCACCGTTTCGCGGTCGTAGTAGGCGATGTCGGCGGGGATCTGGTTGGCCAGGTAACGCCGGTTGCGCAAACCGGTAAGCGGATCGGTCTGGCTGGCTTCCTCGAGCCGGTGGTTGGCCACTTCAAGCGCCTCGGTGCGCTGGCGCACCAGCAGTTCCAGGGCCTCGCGCTGGCGCTGGTGCTTGCCCTGCTGGCGCCGGTAGCCGGCATAGACGATGCTCACGCCCAAACCGGCCAGCAGCCAGTAGAACAACGGCGTTTCGTGGAACCGGGGTTGGATCCGGAAACCGACCTGGGCCGGCGCCGGGCTCCAGGTGTCGGCATTGTTGGAACCTTCGGCCTCGAACACGTAGGCGCCGGGCGGCAGGTTGGTGTAGTTGACGTTGCGCCGGGTCGGGTCCTCTAGCGTGCGCCAGTCTTTGTCGTAGCCGACCAGGCGATAGCGAAGTTCGACGCTCTTGGGGTCCTGCAGGCTAAGCACGGTGAACTCGAAGGCCAGGTCGCGCTGGTTCGGCGCCAGCTGCCAGTCGGCGTGGTCGTCGGTCGAACGCCACTGGCCGCCGACCTGGATGCGTTCGATCACCGCGCGCGGCGCCGTGGAATTCTTGGTGATGCCGCGGGTGGCCATGGCCACCACGCCGTCGCGGGTGGGCAGCCACAGTTCGCCGCGCTCGATGAAACCCTTGGCGTTGCCGGCGCCGTTGCAGCAATAACCCTTCTGGCCGCCGCGGCGGTCGCCGCGTTCGTTGAGCAGCATTTCGCCCCGCACGTCGCGGCGGCGGCCGGCGGCGACGTCGGTCATGTCCTGCAGCAGGACGCGGTGCACGCCGCGGATGCCGGCCACCCACAGGTAACCGTCTTCGCCGTGGGTGATGAAGAACGGCGAGTTCACCGGCATGCCCAGGCTGGCGTCGAATGCCTGCCAGCGGCCGTCCTGGAGCAGGAAGATTTCCTCGGACAGCGCCCCGATGAGCAGGCGGCCGTCGGGCAACTCGTGGATGGCCGTCACGTCCAGGTCGCTGCGCAGGCCGGTGTCCAGGCCCAGCGGTTGCAGCTTGTCGCCCTGCAGCTCGTACAGGCCCGACTGGGTGCCCACCAGCAGCCGGCCGTCGCGGGTTTCGTGCAGCACCCGGGTGCGCGGGTCGCGCAGGCCCTGGGCCGCGCCGAAGCCCACCAGGCCTTCGCGGGTCAGCCGGAACAGGCCGGCGGTGCTGGCGAACCACAGCGCACCGCGCTGGTCCCGCAGGATGCCGTTGACCTGGGCGCTGCGCATCGGCGCCAGCACGGCCGGAAGTTCAAGGTCCTTGCCATTGCGCAGCACGGCGACGCCGCGGCGGGTGCCGATCCACAGGGTGTCGCGTTCGGGCAGCAGGGTGTAGGCATTGGGATGCGGCAGGTCGGCGCCGGCGACCACTTGCCTGAACCCGTCGTCGTCCATCACGCTCAGGCCGCTGTTGGTGCCGACCCACAGCTGGCCCTCCTGGCCGCGTGCCACCGACCAGACGATCTGGTCCTGCAGGCCCTCGAAGCTGCTGTAGCGCCGGGTCCAGCCGTTCCAGACCCGGGTGATGCCTTCCCATTGCGAGCCCAGCCAGAGGTTGCCCTCGCGGTCCTCGAACATCGCGCGCACCGCCGAGCCCATGGGGTCGTTGCGCACCACTTCGGTGACGCGGCCCGCGCGCAGCCGCGCCAGGTCGTCGACCATGCCGATCCAGAGGTTGCCGTCCTGGTCCTCGTACATCGATTCGATCGGGGCGTTGGCCAGGCGCTCGTCGCCTTCGTAGCGCAGCCACTGGTCGCGCTCGCGGAAGAAAAGGCCGTTGCTGGTCGCCGCCCACAGCCGGCCGTGGGCGTCGAGCAGTTGGGTCACCACGGTGTCGTCGTCGCCATCGGGCATCGGCAGCAGCTGGGTGCCAGCCCCGGAAATGCGGTAAACCCGGCCGCGGCTGCCGACCCACAGCTCTTCCCCGCGTGCCAGAAGGGCGGTGGCGGGGCGTGGCAGCGGATGCAGCAGGGCCAGTTCGTCGCCGGTGGCGCGATAGACGCCGGCGGGCGCGGCAACCATCAGCTCGCCCGAGGGCATGGCCTCGATGTCGTTGGTGTCGAGCGCGTGGCCGGGGTCGTCGCCGGCCAGCGGGACGCTACGGAACTGCCCGTTTTCGTAGACGCTTACGCCGCGGTAGGTGGCGATCCAGAGCCGGTTGTCGGGATCAACGTGCAGGTCGTGGATCCAGATGCCGCGCAGGCCCGGGGTGTTTTCCGGGTTGAAGGCCTGGAAGCGGATTCCGTCGAATCGCGCCAGGCCGGCCTGGGTGCCCACCCACAGGTAACCGGTGCGGTCCTGGGTGATGGCCAGCGCGCTGATCTGCGGCAGCCCTTCCTCGATGCTCCAGCTGTTGCGGACGTAGTGGTGGAAGGACTTGTCGGGGTCCAATGCCACTGCGCTGCCGGCCAGCAGCAACAGCGCAAGCAGGGAGGTCAGCTTCGGGACGCGGCGCTTGCAGGGCACGGCGGTTTCCGAGGGGGGAGTGAACTGACTATTACGCCCGGAGCCCGGACAGGGCAAGCCTTGGTTGCCACTTTCGTGACCTGCCGCCCTTTGTAGGAGCGCCTTCAGGCGCGCTCAGCACTCGATGACGTTGACCGCCAGGCCGCCTCGCGAGGTTTCCTTGTACTTGTCCTGCATGTCGCGGCCGGTGTCGCGCATGGTCTTGATGACCTTGTCCAGCGACACCTTGTGCTTGCCGTCGCCGCGCAGGGCCATGCGCGAGGCGTTGATGGCCTTCACGGCGCCCATGGCGTTGCGTTCGATGCAGGGGATCTGCACCAGGCCGCCGATCGGGTCGCAGGTCAGGCCCAGGTTGTGTTCCATGCCGATCTCGGCGGCGTTCTCGACCTGGCCCGGTGTACCGCCCAGCGCGGCGACCAGGCCGCCGGCGGCCATCGAGCAGGCCACGCCGACCTCGCCCTGGCAGCCGACCTCGGCGCCGGAAATCGAGGCGTTTTCCTTGTACAGGATGCCGATGGCCGCGGCGGTGAGCAGGAAATCGAAGATGCCCTTTTCGCTCGAGCCGGGGCAGAAACGGTCGTAGTAGTGCAGCACCGCCGGGATGATGCCGGCCGCACCGTTGGTGGGCGCGGTGACGACGCGGCCACCGGCGGCGTTTTCTTCGTTCACCGCCAGGGCGTAGAGGTTCACCCAGTCGAGCACGGTCAGCGGGTCGCGCATGCCGGCTTCGGGCTTGGACGAAAGTTCGGCGTGCAGGCTGGGCGCGCGCCGGGCCACGTGCAGGCCGCCGGGCAGGGTGCCTTTTTCGCGAATGCCGCGCGCCGTGCAGTCCTGCATGGCCTGCCACAGCTCGCGCAGACCCTGCAGCACCTCGGCTTCGGGGCGCCAGGCGGTTTCGTTGGCCAGCATCAGCGCGGCGATGCCCAGGCCACTTTCCTCGCAGCGGCGCAGCAGTTCGTCGCCGGAATGGAAGGGATACGGAAGTTCGGTGGTGTCGGCGACGATGCGGTCTTCGGCGGCTTCCTCCGGGTTCACCACGAAACCGCCGCCGACCGAGTAGTAGTCGCGGGTGGCCAGTTCGGCGCCGTCGGCGTCGTAGGCGGTGAAACGCATGCCATTGGTGTGGAAGGGCAGCTTCTGGCGCTTGTTGAGCACCAGGTCCTGCTTCTCGTCGAAGCGGATTTCGTGTTTGCCCAGCAGGTTGATCTTCTTTTGCTTGCGGATGCGATTAAGCGCGGCGGGGATCACGTCGGGGTCGATCTGGTTGGGCCAGTGGCCTTCCAGGCCCATCAGCACCGCCTTGTCGGTGCCGTGGCCCCGGCCGGTGAGCGCCAGCGAGCCGAACACTTCGGCGCGCACGCGCGCGGTGCGTTCGAGCACGCCCTTGTCGTCCAGCCAGTGGCTGGTGAAGCGCGCAGCCGCGCGCATGGGCCCGACCGTGTGCGAAGACGAAGGGCCGATGCCGATCTTGAAGAGGTCGAAGACGCTGACTGCCATGTCGGGCCGGGTTCCGTTGCTGTGAGGGGCGCGTGCAGCCCGTATTCTATGCGCCTTGCCCGCCGGGCGACTGTACGGCCCCGAATCGATGGCCCCGACCCTTACCCTGATCCAGCGCGACGACTGCCACCTGTGCGACCAGGCCTGGGACGTGATGGCCGCCGCCGGGGTACCCGATTTCGACCCGCTGTGGATCGACGACGACCTGGGCCTGCAGGCGCGCTACGGCGAACGCATCCCGGTGCTGCGCCGCGAAGACACCGGCGCCGAGCTCGAATGGCCCTTCGACGTGGCCCGCCTGCAGGCCTTCCTGGCCTAGGCCTTGGGCTGCAGTTCCAGGCGGGTAGTCACCTCGACTTCGTTGGGCAGCAGCCCGGTGTCGGCCCAGTCGCCTTCGCCAATGCCGAAGTCCAGGCGTTTGAGCGTGGCCCGGCCTTCAAGCATGGCTGGCGTGCCCGGCGTCCAGGTGAAGTCCAGCGGCACCGGCCGGCTTTCGCCGTTGAGCGTGAGCGTGCCCTCGGCGCGGAAGCGGTTGCCGCCCAGCGCGCTGAATCGGCTGGCCTGGTAACGCGCCTCGGGCATCGCGCCGGTGTTGAAGAAGTCCGGGCCCACCAGCATTTCGTCGCGTTCCTGGTTGTCGGTGCTGGCGCTGGCCAGCGCGATGCGCACGTCGAAGCGGCTGCCGGCGAGGTCGGCCGGATCGAAGCGGATATCCGGCGTGAAGCGGGCGAAGCGGCCCTCGAAGGCGTCGCCCATGTACACGGCCTTGAAGCCCAGCGTCGAATCCTTGCCGGCGCGGTAGTCGTCGGCGGCAGTCGGGGTGGTGGCCAGCGCGACGAGCAGCAGGAACAGGTATTTCATCAGGCGTCCTTAGTCTTTGGCGCCGGCGCCGTCGGGGGGCGGCAGGCCGGGCAACATGCGCGCCAGGGTGGCGTCGCGGTCGAAGTAGTGGTGCTTGAGCGCCGCCGCGGCGTGCACGGTGACGATGATGGCCAGGGTGATGAACAGCCATTCGTGCATGGCCAGGGCGAAGGCCTTCACGTCGGGGTCGTAGCCGCTGAGCTTGGGCAGGCTCAACAGCCCGAACCACTTGAGCGGGAAGCCCGAGGCCGAGTTGTACAGCCAGCCGCTGAGTGGCATCGCCAGCAGGATGGCGTACAGCGCGGCATGCGAAGCCTGCGCGGCGAAGTGCTGCCAGCGGGGCATGCCCGGCACCGGCGACGGCGTGCCGGCGACCAGGCGCCAGAGCAGCCGAAGCACGGTCAGGGCGAGCACGGTCAGGCCGAAACTCTTGTGCAGCGCATAAACCTCGATCTTGGTGGGCGAATTGGCCAGTTCCTGCATCACCAGGCCCACCACCACCAGGGACAGCACCATCAGCACGGTCAGCCAGTGGATGGAAATGCTTACCCAGCCCCAGCGATCAGTCGTGTTGCGCGTCGGCATCGTCGTTCTCCTGGTCGGGGGACGGGCTGTAGCGTACCGCTTCGGCCTGGATCTCCAGCTGCACGCGCTGGCCGACCACGTTGGGCCAGGAAGGCATGTCGAAGTCGCGGCGGTCGAGTTCGGCGGTGGCGCTGAAACCGGCGGTGCGGCGGAAGGTGACCGGGTTGCGGGCCAGCTTGTTCAGGCGGACGTCGAGGTGGACTTCGCGGGTTTCGCCCTTGAGCGTGAGTTCGCCGGTGATCCGGGCCTGGTCCTTGCCCGTGGGTTCGACGTGGGTGGACCGGAAGCGGGCCACCGGCTGGCGCCTGGCGTGCAGCCAGGTGGACGAAAGCAGCTTGTCGCGCCAGTCGGTGTCGCCGATCTCCAGCTTGTCCAGCGGAACCTGCACGTCCAGCCGGGCGCTGGTCCAGTCGGCGGGGTCGAAGTGCAGTTCGCCCTGCACGTCGGGGAACAGGCCCAGTGCCTGCGAAAAACCTGCGTGCTCGACCCGGAACAGTACGCGGGTGTGCACCGGGTCCAGGCGCCAGGCCTCGATCTGCGCGACAGCGGGGGCGGCAGCGCTTAGCAGGAGTAGACAGAACAGCGATTTCCGAACTCGATTCATCCGTTTTCGGACCTTTCGGCATCGGTTGGGTGCTTAGTCTAGGCCGCATCCACACCCGGAGGGACGATGCAGCCGTCTTCATCACCGCAACATTGCGTGTCCCGGGCGTTTGCGCGGGGTCTGGTGCTGGCACTGGCGCTGGTGCTGGCGGGCCCCACGGCGGCTTCGCCCGTGCGCACGCCGGCGGCCATGGACACCGCGCCTGCGGCGGCTTTCCGGTTGCGTGGCGTCACCGATGGGCTGCCCTCGGCGGGCATCAACGGCTTCGCGCAGGACCGCGCCGGCTACCTGTGGCTGGCCACCGACGACGGCCTGGCACGGTTTGATGGCCTGGTCTTCCGCTCCTGGCGGCGGCAGCCCGGCCAGGCCGGCAGCCTGCCGGGCAATCGCATCCTGGCGGTGGCGGTGCGCGAGGGCGACCGCATCGAAGTGGACGTGGCCGGGCACGGCCGCTGGGTGCTCGACCGCCTGCGCCGCGGCTTCAGCCCCGCGGCTGCGGGCGCCGAGCTGCCGCCCGCGCTGCGTCACTTGCCCGACCCCGGCGGCGGCTGGTGGTCGGCGGGCCCCGCGGGACTCGCGTTCCAGCCGGTCGGCCGGCCGGCGGCAACGGCGTGGCCGCACCCCCGGTGGACGGGCGGCGTGCGGAGCCTTTACGGGGACCGCGAGGGCGGGCTGTGGTTCGCCGCCGAAGGGGTCGGCCTGGGTTTCCTGCCGGCGAGCTGGCGCGCTTTCCATTTCCTGCCGGCGGCGCCGGAGGCGGGGCGCGGCGCACTGGTCCCAGCGGGGCCGGGAACAGGCTGGCTGGCCGACCGGCAGGGGCTGTGGCGGGTATCCCTGGCGACGGCCGGCCGCGACCCGGTGCCGGTTTCGCCGGCCTGGCCGCCGCGGCCCGTGCATGCCTTGGTGGCCCGGTCGGATGGGAGCCTGTGGCTGGCGCAGGAAACCGCGCTGTTCCGCCTGCAGCCGGATCCCGCCGGTGGCTTCCGTTTGCAGGCGCAGCCAGGCACCGCCTGGCCGCTGCGGCAGCTGCTGGAGTCGGGCGACGGTGCCCTGTGGCTGGTGGGCGACGCGCAGGTGGAGCGGCGCACGCCGTCGGGCGAATCGCGGCTGCTCGCAGCCTCCTCGCCGCTGTGGCGGGGACCGGACGGCCACGCCTGGCGGCGCCAGGGACGCCGGCTGCAGCACTGGTCGGGCACCGCCGAAGCCTTCGTGGACGTGCCCGGTGCCGCCGACGGCGACTGGCAGGCCATCGCCGCCGGCGCCGATGGCAGCCTGTGGCTGGCGGCGCCTGGACGTCTCGAGCACTGGCGCTGGCAACAGGGTGCGCTGCAGGTGGTGGCGCGGTACGGGGCCGGGCAGGGCGTCCCTGCGGTGGACACCCTGCGGCTGGCGGTGGACCCGGCGGGCCGCCCCTGGCTGGCCACGCCGCGGGGGCTGTGGGGGCTCGACGCCGGAATGGCGCGCCTGCAGCGCTACGGTCGTGCCGACGGGCTGGCCGACCAGGCGCTGGGCGAAGGGCCGCTGTGGTTTTCCGGGCGGGGGCTGGGCGTCGCCGCCGCCGCGGGCGGCTGGCAGTTCTTTGACGGCGAAGGCCTTGATCCGCGGGCCCGGCCGGCGGCGCCGCTGGTGCTCGAGTCGGTGCAGCTGCGCCGGGACGGGCAGCCGCTGTCCCTGCCCGCGGACACGACCCTGCTGCGCCTGGGTCCCGACGACCACGAACTTCGCCTGGGGGCACGCCTGGTGTCGTTCACCGAGCCGGCCGCGCACCGGTTCCGCTTCCTGCTCGAAGGTTACGACCGGGACTGGGTGGAGGTGGGCGCCGACGGCATCCGCGTTTTCCCCCGGTTGCCGCCGGGCAGTTACGCGCTGCGGGTCAGCGGCGCGGTGGCCCACGGCGATTGGTCGGAACCACGCAGCCTCACCGTGCTGGTGGATCCGCCCTGGTGGGGCACGCGGACCGCGCTGGCTGGCTCCGGCGTCGGCCTGATGGCGGCACTTTCGGTGCTGGTGCTGGTGCATCGTGGCCGCCTGCGACGCCGCGAAGCCTGGCAGTTGGCGCGCGCCCGGCAGCAGTTGGCCGAACAGCATTCCGAGGCCAAGACCCGCTTCCTGGCGGCGCTGGGGCACGAGATCCGCACGCCGATGACCGGCGTGCTGGGCATGGCCGAACTGCTGCAGGGCAGTGCGCTCGATCCGCAGCAGCGCGCGCGCGTGGATGCCATCCAGGGCGCGGGCCGGCACCTGTTGCGGCTGGTCAACGACACGCTGGACCTGGCGCGCATCGAAGCCGGCAAGCTGGTGCTTGAAGACGCCCCTTTCGCGCTCCGGCCCCTGCTTGATGAACTCGCCGCCCTGCTGCGACCCCTGGCGGAAGCCAAGGGCCTGGCTTTCCACCTGCACTGCGACGCCGACGTCCCGGCAGGGCTGCGCGGCGACGCCACCCGCGTGCGCCAGATCCTGCTCAACCTGGCCAGCAACGCGATCAAATTCTGCGAACGCGGAGAGTTGGTCATCCATTGTGGCCGGCGCGATCCGGTCGGCGTGCTGATCCACGTGCGCGACACCGGCCCGGGCCTGGCGGCGGACCAGCAGGCCCGGCTGTTCCGGCGCTTCGAGCAGGGCGCCGGCATCGCCAGCGGCAGCCGTTATGGCGGCAGCGGCCTGGGCCTGGCGATCAGCCAGGAACTGGCGGCGGCGATGGGCGGCTCGATTTCGGTGCGCAGCCAGCCCGGGCGCGGCGCCAGCTTCCGGGTCGAGTTGCCCTTGCCGTCTTCGGCGGCCGTCGCGGCGGTCGAGGCCACGCCGGTGCTGGTCGTGCCGGGGCGGCGGGTATTGCTGGTCGAGGACGACCCGGTGGTGGCGACGGTGGTGCAGGACCTCCTGCGCCAGCAGGGACACGCGGTGGAACACGCAGCGCACGGCCTGGCGGCCATGGCCGCGCTGGAGGCCGGCGGGTTCGACCTGGCGCTGCTGGACCTGGACCTGCCGGGGCTGGATGGCTTCCAGCTGGCGCGGCTGCTGCGCGCGCGGGGCGAGCGGCTGCCGCTGCTGGCGCTGACCGCGCGTGCCGACGGCGACGCCGAGCGCCAGGCCCTGGCCGCGGGCATGGACGGCTTCCTGCGCAAGCCGGTGACCGGCGCGATGCTGGCCGAGGCGCTGGCGGCCGCGCCGGCGCCGGCGGCCTAGTCGCGGCGGCTGTGCTGGTGCACGGCATCCACCAGCACGCGCACGTGTTCGGGGTCCATGTCCGGCGACATGCCGTGGCCGAGGTTGAACACGTGGCCATCGCGC
>CAZXTV010000031.1:0-12836 GCA_964643705.1 uncultured Arenimonas sp.
CGCCACCGGTGCCGAAGTTGGGCATGCCGCCCGGCGAGCCGAAGTTGATCAGCGCCTTCAGGTAGTCGGTGCCTTTGGCCTGGGTGAGGTCCGGCGTGAGCGGCTTGCCGGTGGCGCCCTTGCGCAGCACGCCGTGGCAGCCCGCGCAGCGCTGGAAGAAGATGTCGGTCGCCGCGGCGACCTCTTCCTCGGTCATGTCCGGGGCGCCCGGGCTGCGCACCATCTTCATGTCGCCCGCGTCCATCGAGGACGGGGCGCCCTTGTAGGCCGCTTCGGCCTGGGAGGTGTCCGGATGGGCCTCGCCCTGGGCCGGGTCGCCGGCGCCGGCGATGTCCTTGCGTGCGGCGGCCACCTGGTCGGCGGTGAAGCGCGTGTCCAGGTCGTTGAGGTCGTCCATCACGTGGTTGAGCAGCGCGGCGACGTCGGCGTCTGCCAGGTGGCTCATGGCCGGCATGACCGCGTTGTACTCATTGCCGTTGACGGTGATCTTGCCCTGCAGTCCAGCCAGCACGGCCTGCAGTGCGGCCTGCGGGTCCTTCTTGATCCAGTCCGAGTCCTTCAGCGGCGGGAAGGCGCCGGCCAGGCCGGCACCCGTCGGCTGGTGGCAGGCTGCGCAGTTGGCCAGGTAGGCGGCTTCGCCGGCCTGGTCTTCGGTCTTGGGCGCACGCTCGTTGACCACGTCGTTTCCAGCCGCGAACGCGAAGCTCGCGCCGGCGCCGAGCGCGAAGGCCAGGGCGGTGCTGATGAGTGTTCTTTTCATGATGGATCCCCGTTGGTGGTTTTGACGTCATCGGCGGTTCCCGCCGTCGGGTGAAGCTTGGTCCCGGCCCGTCGGGTCGCCCCTGACCTGCATCAAGTGCAACGATGTTTACGCCCCCTTTCGGGCGCCGGTTTGACAGGCGTCAATTCCCGCGGGCGTCGGGCTGTCGTACGGTGCGCTTCCAGCAAATACCGGTGAAGATGATGGCAATCGCCCCGCTCGCACTCGCCCTCGCGGCAGCCCTGTCTGCTTCGGCGCAAGACGACACGCTGCGCACCCTCGACGCCGTGGTGGTGGTCGGCAGCCGCAGCGCCGAGCCCCTGAAACAGGTGGTGGGCGCGGTCAGCCGGGTCGACCGGGAGGCCATGGAACGACGGGGCGTGCAGGGCATCGAAGACCTGGCGCGGCTGCTGCCTGGTGTCGACGTCAGCGCGGATGCGAATCGTTTCGGTGCGCAGGGCTTCAACGTCCGCGGCCTCGAAGGCAACCGGGTCGGCGTCGAACTGGACGGCGTGCCGCTGCCCGACGGCTTCGGCGTGGGCCAGTTCGCGCTGGCCGGCCGCGACCTGGTCGAACTGGGCATCGTCGATCGTGTCGAAGTGCTGCGCGGCCCGGCCTCCACCCTGCACGGCAGCAAGGCCCTGGCTGGCATCGTCGCCTACTGGACGCCCGACCCCGCCGACACCGACTGGTCGGGTGAAGATGATCGCTGGCAGGGAAGGGCGCGTGCCGGCGCCGGCAGCCGCGACCAGTCACGCTGGCTGTCGGGACGGCTGGTCTCGCGCAGCGACGACCAGCGCCTGTCCGCGCTGGTGGCGCTGGGCCGACGCCAGGGCGAGCAGATGCAGAACGGCGCCAGCGACCCCGCCTTCGCCGCCAATCCCGCCGACTTCCGCAATGACAGCGCCCTGGCCCGTTTCAGCCTTGACGCCGGCGCCGCCGGTCGCTGGAGCGCCATCGTCGAACGCGCCGAGGGTCGCAGGACCACCGACGTGCAGTCCCAGCTTTTTGGTCCCGGCCGTTTTGCCACCACCTACGCGCTGACCGGTGATGACCGCTACGAACGCCTCCGCGCCAGCCTTGGCGCCGAATGGGAGCAGGTGGGTCCGCTGGGGTCGGTGCGGCTGCTGGTCTATCGCCAGGACAGCAGCACCGACCAGTTCAGCGACCAGTTCCGCCTGGCCGACCGGGCCACGCCCTTCCTGTCCCGGCGCGAGCGCCTCTTCGTGTTCGGGCAGGAAAGCACGGGCCTGGAGCTCAACGCGCAGTGGCGCGGCGAATGGCTGGGCGTGCGGCACTGGCAGGTGTTCGGCATCGACCTGGCGCGGCACGACTACAGTGGTTACCGCGACGGCACCGAAACCAACCTCGTCACCGGCGCGTCGAGCAACGTGATCATCGGCGAGGTGTTCCCGCTGCGCGATTTTCCCGACAGCCGCGCCGACGAAATCGGCGTGTTCTGGCAGGACGAGATCCGCATCGGCGACCACTGGGCCCTGGTGCCCGGCCTGCGTTGGGAAAGTTACCGCCTGCGCGCCCGGCCCGATGCGATGTGGTCGGAAGACAATCCCGGCGTGGTGCCGTCTTCGCTGGACAGCGACCAGCTGACGCCCAAGTTGGGCCTGCGCTGGAACCGCGGGCCGCTGGGCCTGTATGCGCAGTACACGCGGGGCTTCCGGGCGCCGCCCTTCAGCGACGTCAACATCGGCCTGAACCTGCCGACCTTCAACTACATCGCGCTGCCGAACCCGGACCTCGAGCCCGAGCGCAGTGAAGGCCTGGAGCTGGGAATGCGCTGGAACGGCGAATTCCTGGTCGGCACGCTGGCGGTCTACGAGAACCGCTACCGCGACCTGATCGAATCGCGCGCCAACCTGGGCCGCAACACCAGCGGCCAGCTGGTGTTCCAGTCGGTCAACCGCGACCGCGCCCGCATCCGCGGCGTCGAGCTGGAAGGTCGCTGGTGGCTGGAGTCGTTGTCCGAACGCGCCAGCGGCTGGTACCTGGACGCCGTGGCGTCCTGGGCCGAAGGCGACGACACCTCGCGGGACCTGCCGCTCAACTCCGTGCCGCCGCCGCGCGCCAGCCTGGGTGCCGGCTTCGAATCGGCCGACGGCCGCTGGGGTTCGGAGCTGCGCCTGACCGGCGTGAAGCGGGTCTCGCGTGCCGATCAAAGTGCGGGGCCGCTGTTCCTGCCGCCGGGTTACGCCAACTGGGACCTGCACGCCTGGGCCGCGCTGGGGGAAAACGTGCGCCTGAACCTGTCGGTGTTCAACCTCACCGACCGCACCGCCTGGGACTGGTCGTCCCTGCGCGGGCTGCCGGCCACCGCCGACAACATCGCCTTCTATTCCCGCCCGGCCCGGGGCGCGAGCCTGGGGCTGGTGGTCGACTTCTAAGGCCGATCGGCCCCCGGTTGACCAAGGTCAGGGCGCGAGGCCCGGGCAGGCGTTGCAATGCGCGCCGATGCCGGCCTGGCACCGGGAGTGCAAGCCATGACCCAAATCCCCCTCGCGGTCGCCCTGCTGCGCCGCGGCGTCGACGGGATCGACGACGCGATGCTGCTGCTGGTGGCGGGCCGGCGCCGCCTGGTGGCGAAGCTGGCCGCAGCCAAACGGCGCGAAGGCCTGCCCGCGCGCGATCCCGCACGCGAGGACCAGGTGTTGGCACGCGGACAGGGGCTGGCGCGGCGGCTGGGCCTGCCACCCGGCCTTGCCCGGGGCCAGCTGGAACTTCTGATCGCCGATGCCTGCCGCCTGCAGGACCCCGAGCCCGGAGACACCATGACCGCATCGATCCCCCGATCCCCGCTGCGCTGGTTCCCGCCGCCGCGGCGCTGGGCACCGCTGCTGCGCCTGGTGCCCGCGCCCTGGCAGCGGCAGGCGCTGGAACAAGCCGTCGGTCGCCTGCTGGCCCAGCCCATTGGCGCCGGCGACCTGGATTTCATGCAGGGGCGGCGTCTTGGCATCGAGGTCAGCGACCTCGGCCTGGCCTGGGTGCTCGAGCTCGACGGCGATCGCCTGCGCGCCGTCGATGCCGTGGCCGAAGCCAGCGTGCGCGGCAGCGCCACCGACCTGCTGCTGCTGGCCAGCCGCCTGGAAGACTCGGACACGCTGTTCTTCCAGCGCCGGCTCGAAGTGACCGGCGACACCGAACTGGGCCTGACCGCACGCAACCTGCTCGACCGCCTGCCCTGGGAGTCGGTGCCGCTGGGCGTGCGCATCGTACTCAACCGCGGCGCCCGCGCGGCCCGTGCGGCGCGCGAAGCCTGGACGGGGGAAACGGCATGAAGCCCGCATGGCGCGACGAACTGATGACCGAGTACGCCGGGCTGGCCGACAAGCTCGAACGCCTCGTGCCCTGCCTCGAGGTCCCGATGCACCTGCCGTGGATCGACGCGATCCGCAAACTCAAGCACGAGCGCGGCGCAGTGGTCATGGCCCACAGCTACCAGTCGCCGGAGATCTTCCATGGCGTCGCGGACGTCACCGGCGATTCGCTGGCACTGGCCCAGGCGGCGGCCGATTGTGATGCCGGCATCGTGGTCCTGTGCGGCGTGCACTTCATGGCCGAGACGGCGAAGATCCTGGCGCCCGGGGTGAAGGTTCTCATTCCGGACGCCCTGGCCGGCTGCTCGCTGGCCGATTCGATCACCGCCGCCGACGTGCGTTTGCTGCGCGCCCGCCATCCCGGCGTGCCGGTGGTGACCTACGTCAACACCAGCGCCGAAGTGAAGGCCGAGTCCGATGCCTGCTGCACCTCGGCAAATGCCGTGCAGGTGGTCGAAGCGATGGGCGCCGACAAGGTGATCTTCCTGCCGGACCGGTACCTGAGCGCCCACGTCGCCACCCAGACCAAGGTGCAGTTGGTGCTTTGGGACGGTCGCTGCGAGGTGCATGAAACCTTCACCGCGGCCCAGGCCCGGCACGCGCGCGAACGTTTCGACGCGCGCCTCGTCGCGCACCCCGAATGCCCGCCCGAGGTGCTGGCCGAAGCCGATTTCGTTGGCTCCACCAGCGCCATGGGCGCCTGGCTCGAGCGCGAGCAACCCGAGCGGGTGGCCCTGATCACCGAGTGTTCGATGGCCGACAACCTGCGCCTGCGGTTCCCCGCGACGGAGTTCATAAAACCCTGCAACCTGTGCCCGCACATGAAGCGCATCACCCTGCAGAACATCCATGCGTGCCTGCTGGACCTGTCGCCCGAGGTCACGGTGCCTGCCGACATCGCCGTCCGGGCGCGCCGGGCGCTCGATCGCATGCTGGAAGTCGGACGGGGCGAACGCGTCTGAGCGCGTTGCCCTCGCCGCTGGTGGTCGCCGGTGCCGGGATCGCGGGATTGTGCGTGGCGCTTGCTGCCGCGCCTAGGCCGGTCTGTCTGCTGAGCCGCAGTCGCGGCCCGGCCGGTACCGCGAGCGCCATGGCACAGGGCGGCATCGCCGCCGCCATCGGACCGGGCGACGCCCCGGCATTCCACGCCGCCGATACGCTGGAGGCCGGTGCCTGCCACAACCACCTTGGCGCCGTGCTGGACCTCGCGCTGGCGGCGCCCGATGCGGTGGCATGGCTCGGCTCGATGGGCGTTGCTTTCGATCGTGGTCCGGATGGCCGGCTGGCGCTGGGCCGTGAAGGCGGCCACGACCGGGCGCGCATCGTGCACGCCGGTGGTGATGCCACGGGCCGGGAAGTGATGCAGGCGCTGGCGGCCGCGGTGGCCGGTGCCGCTCACGTGCGCTGGCTGTCGGGAATGTCGCTGCAGGCCATCGGCCTGGCGGGCGACGGGTGCGTGGCCGCCGTCCGCGTTGGCGATGATGCCGGCGGCACGCACGAGATCGCAGCGACGGACCTGGTCATGGCGACCGGCGGCCTCGGCGCGTTGTTCAGCTGCACCACCAATCCCGCTGGATCGGATGGCAGCGGGCTGGCGTTGGCGCTGTCGGCGGGTGCCGGTGCCCGGGACCTGGAATTCATCCAGTGGCATCCCACGGCGCTGGCGCTGCCGGCGGGAATGCAGCTGCCGCTGGTGACGGAGGCGCTGCGTGGTGCGGGCGCCTGCCTGGTCGGTGACGACGACGAACCACTCATGCGCGGCACGCACCCCCTAAACGACCTTGCTCCCCGGGACGTGGTGGCGCGCCGGCTCTGGCGCCATCGCCGCGCCGGCGGCCAGGCCTGGCTCGATGCCCGGGCGCTCGACGATGCGGCGTGGCGGCAGTTCCCGACCGTGCTTGCACTCTGCGCAGCGCATGGCGTCGACCCGCGTCGCCAGCGCATCCCGGTGACGCCGGCGGTGCATTTCCACATGGGTGGCATCGCGGTCGGCCCGCAGGGCGAAAGCCAGCTTCCGGGACTGCATGCGGTCGGCGAGGTGGCCTGCAGCGGCGTGCACGGCGCCAATCGCCTGGCGAGCAATTCCCTGCTCGAGGGCGTGGTGTGCGGGCGTGCGCTTGGCGCGCGGCTGGGATCTTCTGGCAAACCGCCCGCGCCGGTACGCCGGTGGGTCGAGGCAGGGCCCGATGCGTCGCCGGCCACGCGCGCCGCCATCGCCGCGCAACTTACGTCCGCACTGGGCCCACTGCGCAGCGGCGAAGCCCTGCTCGTGGCCAGGTCCGCCATCGCCGACGACGGCGCCATGGCCGACAGTTGGCAGGGGCGCCTGGGACTCCAGCTGCTGGCGGCGGCGCTGGCCCGGAGACGCTCGCTTGGTGCACATTACCGGGTCGATTCCACCATGAACGCCAGCATACGCAAGGGAATGGAAACGCCGGCGTACGGTGAAATCGCTTGATACCCGGCGGGTCATGCCCCACATTGGCAGCAGAATCTCGTGCAAATTCCCCCTGATCGCTCCCCCATGAACGTGTCCCAATCCTTCGATCGCAGCCAGCTCCTGGAATGCGCCAGCGGCGCCATGTTTGGCCCGGGTGGCGCGCGCCTGCCGTCCGACCCGATGCTGATGTTCGACCGCATCACGCAAATCAGCGAAACCGGCGGCAAGCACGGCAAGGGTTTCATCCGCGCCGAACTCGACATCCGCCCGGACCTCTGGTTCTTCGCCTGCCACTTCACCGACGACCCGGTGATGCCCGGCTGCCTGGGCCTGGACGCCATGTGGCAGCTCGCCGGCTTCTATCTGCCCTGGCTTGGCGAACCCGGCCGCGGCCGCGCACTGGGCGTGGGCCAGGTGAAGTTCACCGGCCAGGTGCTGCCCACCGCGACGCTGGTGACCTACGAGATCGACATCCGGCGCGTCGTGCGCGGTCGCCTCAAGATGGTGATCGCCGACGGTCGCACGCTCGTTGACGGGCGCGAGATCTATACCGCCGAAGAGCTTCGCGTCGGCCTGTTCACCTCCACCGAAGGCATGTAGTCATGCGGCGCATCGCGATCACGGGCATGGGCATCGTCTCCTGCCTGGGCAACCAGCTCGACAAGGTTTCCGCAGCCCTGCGCGACGGGCTCTCCGGCATCCGGCGCGACGAGGCGGCGGCCGAAGCCGGCCTGCGCAGCCAGGTCTCCGGTGCACCGGACATCGACCTGCCGGCCCGCATCGACCGCAAGGTGCTGCGCTTCATGGGCGACGGCGCGGCCTTCGCGCACGTGGCCATGCAGGAAGCCATCGCCGACGCCGGCCTCGATGATTCGCAGGTCCGCTCGGATCGCACGGGCCTGTTCGCAGGCTCCGGCGGTGGTTCGACCCAGTGGCAGGTTGAAGCGGCGGACCTGCTGCGCAACCGCGGCGTGCGCAAGGTCGGCCCCTACATGGTGCCGCGCACGATGGGTTCGACGGTGTCGGCCAACCTGGCCACGGCCTTCGGCATCCGCGGCGCCAGCTATTCGATCGCGGCCGCCTGCGCGACGTCGGCACACTGCATCGGCGCCGCCGCCGACCTGATCCGCGCCGGCCGCCAGGACATCATGTTCGCGGGCGGCGGCGAGGAACTGCACTGGTCGCTGAGCCTGCAGTTCGATGCGATGGGCGCGCTGTCCACGCACCACAACGACACGCCGGCCACCGCCTCGCGTCCCTACGACGCCACCCGCGACGGTTTCGTCATCGCGGGCGGCGGCGGCATGCTGGTGCTGGAAGACTACGACCACGCCGTCGCCCGCGGCGCCCGCATCCATGCGGAGCTGCTGGGCTATGGAGTGACGTCGGACGGCGCCGACATGGTGGCGCCGTCGGGCGAAGGCGCGGTGCGCTGCATGCGCATGGCGATGCAGGGCATCGACGCGCCGGTGGACTACCTCAATACCCATGGCACCTCGACGCCGCTGGGCGACCTGGTCGAGCTGCGCGCGGTGCGCGAAGCGTTCGGGGATGCCGTGCCACCGCTGTCGTCCACCAAGGCGCTGTCGGGCCATTCCCTGGGCGCGGCCAGCGTGCACGAGGCGATCTATTGCCTGCTGATGCTGCGCGACCGTTTCATGGCCGGCTCGGCCCACATCACCGAACCCGATCCACAGACCGAAGGTTTCCCGATCCTTCGGGAAAGCCGCGAAGCCTCGCTGCGCACGGTGATGTCCAACAGCTTCGGCTTCGGTGGCACCAACGCCTGCCTGGTGTTCGGCGCAGCGGGCTGACGCGTCTCAGCCCGGCGGCAGTCCGGGTTTGCCCGGAAGGCCGTGCCAGTAGCCGTTGACCGCGCCCCGGCGCGGTGGCGCGAGCGGCGAACTCCGGGCCAGGTCGAAGTGCTCGACGATCTCCCGCATGCCCTCGGCCTGCGGATACAGCCGCAGCAGCCCCACGCCCAGTGCACGCAGCATCGGCAGTTCGGGACCAAGGTCGGTCACTTCTTCGCCCAGGATCTGGATGCCGTTGATACGCAGGAAGGGCGTGCCCTCGCGCGTGGCCAGCGGCAGGCCTTCGGGATGTTCGATGCAGCGGAACCCGCAGGCGTCCTTGGGTACGTCCAACGCGCGCGCGGTGAAACAGCGTGCGGAATACGACAGCGGCAGCCGGCCCCAGGCGATCACCTCGAGCTCGGGCCGCGCGTGGCCCTGGGCCGCGTACGCCGCCAGCAGGTCGTCCACCTGTTGCAGGCCTTGTTCAACGCCGGGCACCCAGCGGCGCAGGCCGTCTTGGGCCAGCATGGCCAGGGCGACATGGTTGTAGATGTTCAGGCTGGGTCCCGCGACGAAGGGCAAGCCCTGTTCGCGACACAGCTGCACGGCCGTCAGGTCGTTGGCTTCGATCCAGAAGCCCCCGTGCGCGATCATGCGCTGTATCGCGTTGAGCTCGGATTCGGCCTCGACCAGGGCCAGGCTCGACAGCACGACTTCCTTGCCGGCCGCCGCCAGTTCCTCGGCCAGCGCGATCCAGTCACGGGTGCCCAGTTCGCGGCGTTTGCTGCAGATCGTCTCGCCCAGGTAGATCACGTCGACCGGCCAGCTCGCGGCTTCCCGGTAGAAGGACAGCGTGCGCTCGCGCGGCCAGAAGTACTGCGGTGGTCCAAGGCTCAGTTTCATGGGGTCAGTGCCAGGCGCGGTGGTAGGGGCCAAGGGTGGTCTGGTGGCCTTCGGCGTGGGCCGACAGCGCCTTCTGCCAGCCGGGCTGCGGGCGCCAGCCGGCGGGGTCGGCGCGGTGGCGGTCGATGGCCTCGCGCCAGGTGCGGGTGACCGCGGAAACGTAGGCCACGCCGCGCTGGCGGCCCTCGATCTTGAGCGCCGCCACGCCGGCCTTGGCCAGCTGCGGCAGCAGTTCGAGCGTATTGAGGCTGGTCGGTTCTTCGAGCGCGTGGAAGGTTTCCCCGCCAACCTCGAAACGGCCCTTGCAGACCGTTGGATAGGCCGCGGGTTCGCCCGGGGCGTAACGATCCATCAGCAGGCCGTTCAGTCGCACGCCGCGCTCGCCGCCTTCGTGTTCTTCCCAGCGCACGAAGCGCGCCGGCGAACACACGCCGTGGCGGTTTGGCGAAGCGCCGGTGACGTAGCTCGAAAGCTGGCAGCGGCCTTCGACCATGATGCACAGGCTGCCGAAGGCGAAGACTTCCAGCGGCACGGGCGAGCGTTCGCAGAGGCGTTCGACCTGCTGCAGAGAAAGCACCCGCGGCAGCACCGCGCGGCTGATGCCGAAACGTTCGTGCATGTAGCGAAGGGCCGGCGCGGTGGTGGCCGAGCCCTGCACGGAAAGGTGGCGGGCCATCTTCGGGTGCTCGCGCATGGCGTGGTCCAGCACGGCCATCTCGGCGGCGATGATGGCGTCGCAGCCCAGCTCCGCCGCGTGGTCCACGGCGGCCTGCCAGGCTGGCAGGCGGGACGTTTCGGGATAGGTGTTCAGGGCCAGGTAGACCTTGCGGCCGCGCTGGTGCGCATAGGCGATGCCGGCGCGCAGTTCCGCGTCGTCGAAGTTCAGGCCGGGGAAGGCGCGGGCATTGGTCTGGTCGCGGAAGCCGGCGTAGACCGCATCGGCGCCGGCGTCGATCGCCGCGCGCAGGGCCGGCAGGTTGCCGGCAGGGCAGACCAGTTGCATCGGGTTCTCCTGGAAGGAATCCGGGGCATGCTGCGCCCTGGCCACCCGTTGCGTCATTGACCTGGGTCAGTTCGCATTGGGTGGCAGGGGCGGAGGATGGGTCCCTGGCCCCCGCGCACGGAAGTTCCCCATGACCCGATTCCACCGAAACGCCCTGTTCGCCGTCCTGCTGGCCACCGCGCCGGCCCTGGCGGCCTGCAGCGACACGGCGACTGCCCACCCGGGGCACGAGGCTCCGCCGGCCGCGCCGGTGCATGAGTCGCACGCCGCGCACGACGCCACCGACGGGGCCTTGCCGGCCCGGCGCTGGACCCCCGACGCGCCCCTGAGCAGCGGCATGCAGCGCGTGCGCGCGGCCACGGCGACGCTCGACCACGGCAGCCACGGCCGCCTCGACGACGCCCAGGTGCGCACCATCGCCGCGGAACTGAAATCGGCCGTGGACACGATGTTCGCCGAGTGCAAGCTCGAGCCGGCACCGGATGCCGCGCTGCACCCGCTGCTTGCCCGCGTCCTGGTTGCCAGCAATACGCTGGCCGAAAAAGGGTTCGACGCCGCCGCGCTGGCGGAACTCCAGGCCGTGCTTGCGCGTTATCCGCTGGTGTTCGACGACCCGTCCTGGAGCGCGTCCCAGAGCGACTGAACCCGGCGTTCGATGGCCGGGTCGGGCACGATCGGCTGGCTCCAGGGCCGGCTCGTCTCGCCGGGCAGCTTGCGCGTGGCGTCCAGTCCCAGCTTCGAGCCGAGGTTGGGCACCGGGCTGGAGAAATCGAGGTAATCGATCGGCGTGTTTTCCACCAGCAGGCTGTCGCGCGCGGGGTCCACGCGCGTGGACAGGGCCCAGAGCACCTGCGACCAGTCGCGCACGTCGATGTCGTCGTCGGTGACGATGACGAACTTGGTGTAGGTGAACTGCCGCAGGTAGGACCAGATGCCCATCATGATCCGGCGCGCATGCCCGGGGTATTGCTTGCGGATGCTCACCACCGCGATGCGGTAGGAGCAGGCTTCCGGCGGCAGGTAGAAGTCGACGATCTCCGGGAACACCTTGCGCAGGATCGGCACGAACACCTCGTTTAGCGCCGAACTGAGCACCGAGGGTTCGTCCCCGGGCGCCCGGCCCATGTAGCTGCCGTGGTAGATCGCCTCGCGGCGCAGGCGCAGGCGCTTGACGGTGACCACCGGGAATTCGCCCTGGGCGTTGTAGTAGCCGGTGTGGTCGCCGAACGGACCTTCGGTGGCGGTGTCGCCCGGTTCGATGAAACCTTCCAGCAGGATTTCCGCGCCGGCGGGGGCATCGAGCCCGGTCAGCGCGCTGTGCCAGACGCGGGTGCGGGCGCCGCGCAGCAGGCCCGCGAATTCGTATTCCGAAAGCGTGTCGGGCACCGGCGCCACCGCGGCCAGCATCGTCGCCGGGTCGGCGCCGATCGCGACCAGCACCGGGAAGGGTTTGCCGGGATGCGCAGCCTGGAAATCGGCGAAATCCAGCGCGCCGCCGCGGTGCGGCAGCCAGCGCATGATCACGCGGTTGCGGCCGATCAGCTGCTGCCGGTAGATGGCGACGTTCTGCCGGGTTTGGCGCGTGCCACGGGTGACCACCAGGCCGAAGGTGATGAGCCGGTCGACGTCGCCGGGCCAGCAGCGCTGGATCGGCAGGCTGCCAAGGTCAATGTCCTCGCCTTCGAGCACGATGTCGTTGAAGCCGGCCTCGCTGGTCGGTCTGGGCGCGACGTGCGCCAGCTGCGCCAGTTCCGGCCAGGTCGCCAGCGCCTGGCGCAGGCTGGACGGCCAGCGTGGTTCCTTGATGGCCGCCAGCAGTTCGCCCAGCTCGCGCAGCGAGGCCAGGGGGCGGCCGCCCAGCGCCAGCTCGATGCGGTCGCGATGGCCGAACAGGTTGCCCAGCAGGGCATGCCGGGATCCCACCGGATTGCGCATCAGCAGTGCCGGGCCGCCCCGCTGCAGTACGTGCCGGCACAAGGCGGTGCTTTCGAGATCGGGGTCGACCGGTGCGCCGACTTCGCGCAGCTGGCCGCGGCGCGACAGTTCGCCGAGGAAAGAGCGCAGGTCGTGGTGGCTCACGAAGCCAGCCGGGCCAGGAATGCCGTTTGGGCGGCGGCGAGATCGATGTCCTGCCGCGTCAGCCAGTCGGCGTCGAACAAAGTTTCGGCATAACGCTCGCCGCGGTCGCAGAGCAGGCTGACGATGGCGCCGCTTTCACCGCGCTCGCGCATGCCGGCGGCCAGCCGCAGGCAGGCCACCAGGTTGGTGCCCGAACTTCCGCCGTAGCGGCGTCCCAGCGCGCCTTTCAGCCACCAGCAGGCGGCGATGGAATCGGCGTCGTCCACTTCCTCGACGGCATCGACCACGTCGTAGAGGAAGCCCGGTTCGGCACGGCCACGGCCGATGCCTTCGACCAGGGTGGGCCGGTTTGCGACGGCGGCCGGGTCACGCGTGCGCCAGCCCACGGCGAAGGCGCCGCCGGTGGGTTCGGCCACGCAAACGCGGCTGTCGAGCCTGCGGTAGCGCAGGTAGCGGCCGAGCGTGGCCGAGGTGCCGCCGGTGCCGGCGCCGCAGACGATCCACGCGGGCTCGGGGTCCGGCTCGC
>CAZXTV010000032.1:0-8973 GCA_964643705.1 uncultured Arenimonas sp.
CGTTGAGGTTGAGTTCGCTGGCCGAGGAGCCCATCACCGCGGCCATCTCGTCGCGCACGACCTTGATCAGGGCCTGGCCGGGCGTGAGGCTGGTCAGCACTTCCTGGCCTACCGCGCGCGCCTTGATTCGCTCGATCAGGGCCGAAACGACCGGCAGGGCGACGTCGGCCTCGAGCAGCGCGATGCGCACCTCGCGGGTGGCTTCGCGGATGTTCTCCTCGGTCAGGCGGCCGCGGCCGCGCAGTTTCTGGAGGGTGCCGGACAGGCGCTGGGTCAGCGACTCGAACATGGGCCAGGGGTCTTTACGTAAGGGGGGCGAAGTATAACGCGGGGCGCCGGCCGCCCCCGGCCAGTCGAGAATAGTTCTCGGCTGGCCCGCCGCTGTGCCAAACTCGCCTGATGCCCGCCCTCGTCCTAGCCCTGCTCGCGACCCTCCTGTACGCCTTCGCCAGCCAGCAGCTGGCCGGGCATGCGCAGGCCCCGCATCCGGCGCCGCGGCGCTGGCTGTGGCTGGCGCTGCCCGCAGTGGCGCTGCACGCCGCGGTGCACGGCTGGGCCTGGCAGCAGATGGGCGCGGCCGACCTGCACTTCTTCCCGGCGCTGTCCCTGGTGGGCCTGGGCATGGCGGCGCTGACCACGGTGCTGGGACCGGCCCAGCGCATCGAGGCCCTGGGCATCATTGTTTTCCCGCTGGCGGCGCTGGTGCTACTGGCCTATGCCCTGCTCGGTGGCAGCCTGCCGCGCGCCGACCTGGACTGGCGCCTGCAGCTGCACGCCCTGATGGCGCTGCTGGCCTACGCCACGCTTGCGGTGGCGACGCTGCTGGCGCTGATGCTGTGGTTCCAGGACCACGCCCTGCGCCAGCGCCACCTGGGGGGCTGGATGCGGCTGCTGCCGCCGCTGACGCAGATGGAAACCCTGCTCTTCCGCAGCCTGGTGGCTGGTTTCGTGCTGCTCAGCCTGACCCTGCTGACGGGCGTGCTGTTCGTGGACGACCTGTTCGCCCAGGACCTGGGCCACAAGACCCTGCTTTCGATCCTGTCCTGGATCGTACTGTCGGTCCTGCTGTTCGGCCGCTGGCGCTGGGGCTGGCGTGGCCCGCGCGCGGCCAAGCTGACGCTGTTCGCCATGGTCCTGCTGCTGCTGGCCTTCTTCGGCAGCAAGTTCGTCTACGAACTGGTGCTGCACCGCGTCTGACACCCGACTCTTGTAGGAGCGGCTTCAGCCGCGAAGCTTCTGGCCTTGGCCTTCGGCCAAACAACGCCTCGGTCCGTGCTTCTTTCGCGGGTGGAGTCCGGTGGCCGGCGGGCCAGCACGGCAAAAGCGGCAAGCACGGCGCAACTCCGGGATAGTGCGAAAGCTGCTTTCCCATCGGCAAGGTGACTTCGATGTCGAGCCTGCGGTTGGCGGCCATGGCGACGCGGACGGACCCTGCCGATGGTCGGGGTGCATTGCGACCGTTTTCCGGCCCGCGGGCGGCCGATAAAATTCGCCGCCCCTGAAACCCGTTCTTCCCGCACATGATGCCAAGACTGCTCCGGCGGCTCGCCATCGCCTTCCTCTCCCTGATGCTGCTGGTCGCGGCGTGGGACTGGCTGACCTACGACTCCGATGCCTGGCTGGCCGACTACGCCCAGCTAAAGCAGGACATGGCGCAGGGATACGCGAACCTCGACTGGGTGGCCACGCATCGTGGCCTGGACCCCGTGCAGCTCGACCGCGACACGCAGGCGGCCCTGGCCTCGGCGCACTCGCGGCTGCGCGCCTTCCTCGCGCTGCGGCGCTTCATCGCCGCGTTCGACGACCCGCATCTGAAACTGGTCAAGAGCCAGCCCGCGACAACCTTCGCCACGCCAGTGCACAGCGCGCGCCCGGCGGCCCGGCCGGCGGATCCCGGCGCGGGCGCCGACTGCAGCGCCGCCGGCTATTCCGAGGGCGAGCATGGCTTCGCCTTCCCGGCTGCCCGGCTGCCGGGCTGGCAGTCTTTGTCGGAAGGCGACTTTCCCAGCGGGCTTGCCGGCAAGACCGGCTTCCTGCGCATCGCCCAGTTCGGGGAGAACCGCTACGCCTCCATGTGCGAAAAGGTTTTCCGCGCCGGCATCGGCCAACGGGAACTGCAACTGGCGGTGCGCGAAGGACTGCAGCAATCCTTGCGCGAGTCGCTGGCGACGCTGCGCGCCCGCGGCGCCAGCACGCTGGTCATCGACCTGGGCGGCAACGGCGGCGGCAGTGAATGGTCGCAGCAGGCCGCGGCGCTGATGACCAATCGAACGATGAGCCGCGAGGGCGTACGCATGGCCAACCCCCAATGCGATCGCAGCGGCTTTTGGCAGGGCGCGGCGGCCTGCCCGGGCTTGGCACCGGCCGGCGAGCAGCTTTCGCTCCAGGGCACCGGCGCCTGGACGGGGCCCGTGCTGGTGCTGGCCGACCGAGGCACCGCCTCGGCGTCAGAGGACTTCATCGCCTGGCTGCACCAGGCCGGCGTCGCGCGGGTCGTGGGCGAGCACACCATGGGCGCGGGCTGCGGTTACGTCGGCGGCGGCCACCGCAGCCGGCTGAAGGTGATTCCAATGGACGTGCTGATGCCCAATTGCGCGCGCCTGCTCAAGGATGGCCGCAACGAGATCGAAGGGATCAAACCGGACGTGGCGCTTGCCTCCGACGGCGACGAGGCGGCCCGGGCGGCGGCCCTGGCTTCCCTGCTGCCGCACTGATCCCCGCCGGGGCGCGGCCTAAAGGCATTCAGTCCGCGGCCGCCTCGAGGGCATCGGAGAGGCGTTCGACGGCGATGATTTCCATGTCCTTGTAGGCGCCCTTCTTGGGCGCGTTGGCCTTGGGCACGATGGCGCGGCGGAAGCCGTGGGTGGCGGCTTCCTTCAGGCGTTCTTCGCCGTTGGGCACCGGGCGGATTTCGCCGCTTAGCCCCACCTCGCCGAAGGCAATGGTTTTTTCGGCCAGCGGCCGGTCGCGCAGCGAGCTGAGCACCGCCAGCAGCACCGGCAGGTCGGCCGCGGTTTCCTGCACGCGGATGCCTCCGACCACGTTGACGAACACGTCCTGGTCGAACACGCCGACGCCGCCGTGGCGGTGCAGCACCGCCAGCAGCATCGCCAGGCGGTTTTGTTCCAGGCCCAGGGCCACGCGCCGCGGGTTGGCCAGCGGCGACTGGTCGACCAGCGCCTGCACTTCCACCAGCAGCGGCCGCGTGCCTTCGCGCGTCACCATCACCGCGCTGCCCGGCTGCGCCGTGCTTGAACCCGACAGGAAGATCGCCGACGGGTTGGGCACTTCGCGCAGGCCCTTGTCGCCCATCGCGAACACGCCCAGTTCGTTCACCGCGCCGAAGCGGTTCTTGAACGCGCGCAGCACCCGGAAGCGGCTGCCGGCCTCGCCTTCGAAATACAGCACCGCGTCGACCATGTGTTCGAGCACGCGCGGGCCGGCGATGCCGCCTTCCTTGGTGACGTGGCCGACCAGGAACACCGAGGTGCCGGTTTCCTTGGCGAAACGCACCAGCTTGGCCGCGCTTTCGCGTACCTGGCTGACCGAACCCGGCGCGGCGGTCAGCATTTCGCTCCAGAGCGTCTGGATGGAGTCGGCCACCAGCAGTCGCGGCGAAGGTTTGGTGGCCGCGGCCTGGGCCAGGATCTTCTCGACGCAGGTTTCGGCCAGCGCGTGCAGGTTGTCCAGCGGCAGGCCCAGCCGCTGCGCGCGGCCGGCGACCTGGGCCAGGCTTTCCTCGCCGGTGACGTACAGGGCCGGCAGCCGCGCCGACATCAGTGCCAGCGCCTGCAGCAGCAGGGTGGACTTGCCGATGCCCGGGTCGCCGCCCACCAGCACCACCGAACCTTCGACCATGCCGCCGCCGAGCACGCGGTCGAGTTCGCCGATGGTGGTGGAAACGCGCACCTCGGCGTCCTGGCTGACGTCGCGCAGCGCGGTGACGCCGGCGGCTTCCGGGCGACCGGCCCAGCCGCCGTGGCGAACCGCCGCCGGCGCCGCGGCCTTGGCGCTGCTGGCGGGTTCGACCACGAAGCTGGTGAGCGTGTTCCACGCGCCGCAGTCGCCGCACTGGCCCTGCCACTGGGTGGTGGAGGAGCCACATTCGCCGCATACGTAGGCGGTCTTGGCCTTGGCCATGGAGGGTTCACCGAAAAAGTCAGCGGCTACTTTAACCGGGACGCTGTCGCAGGGACTGAGAGCGCGTCCCGGCAAGGGGACGGCGCAGGCCGCTCAGGCGGGCGTGCGCTCCAGGTCGAGCCCGACACGCTCGACGGGCGCGAAACCCTTGCCTTCCACGTGGTCCCAGCGCTCGGCGAAGCTGTGCCCGGCTCCTGGGTCGTGTTCGATGAAGTTGATCGAATTGGGAACCTTGCCGCGCACCCTATGGGAAACCGCCGTGCCGGCCTGGACGCACCAGGCCCGTCGCGACAGGCCGGGGAAACGGCGGGACAGCGGGCGGATGAAAGGCAGGTGGATATGCCCGCCCATCACCACGTCGGCGCCGGCGTCCACCCAGGCCGGCACCGCTTCGGCGTGGCCGCGCAGCAGGTTGTTCTTGTCGGCCGGGCCCGGCACGTCAACCGGCTGGTGCGTCACCACCACCCGCAGCTGGCCCGGCGCCGCCCCGCGCAGGCGGCTGGCGATCCGCTCGACCTGGGCCTTGGACACCTCGCCATGCTTGTGGCGATACCAACGCGTGGTGTTGACCCCCAGCACCAGCAGCGCCGGCGTATCCACCACCGGTTCCAGATCCTCATCAAACCAGATGCGCTGGAGCCGGTAGGGATGGAACACGCGCGAGAACACGTTGAACAGGGCGATGTCGTGGTTGCCGGGGATGACCAGGCGCGCGGGCGCCGGCATGCGCTCCCAGAACTTCGCCGCCGCCTCGAACTGGCTGCGGCGGGCGCGCTGGGTGATGTCGCCCGACAGCACGATCACGTCCGGCTTGCGCAATCGGGCAAGGGCCACCAGGTCTTCCACCACGTCGGCCCGTTCGGTACCGAAATGCGTGTCCGACACTTGCAGCAGGAGGCTCATTCGACCGGCGCCCGGTCCTGCGCCCGCGGCATCATCAGCGGCAGTGGCTCAGGCGAGACTTCGAAGACCAGCGGCGTGCGCAGCCACAGGATCTCCCCGTCCACGGCGACCTTGACGCGCCGCTTGCCGCGCGGGGAGACCGACAGCTTCCGGAAGGCGAAGTGGCGCACGTTGTCCGTGTCGCCCATCTTCCCCAAGGCGCCGCGCAGGGCCAGGCCGAACAGGGAAAGATGCCCCATCGGGCGCACCATGATGGCGGCCAGGCGCCCGCTGGCGATCGCCGCCGCTTCGGGAAAACCCAGGCGGTCGAGCTGCAGCCGGTTGTTGCCGACGAAGAGCGAGGGCGTGCGCACGCGGCGATGCCCGTCTTCCGATTCAATCCCGAGGTGCAGCTGGCGGCCTTCCCGCATCAGCGTGCGCAGGCCGGACCAGATGGCCACCCAACGGCTGCGGCCCAGCTTCTTCTTGAAGCCCTCGCGATCCTGCAGGATCTCCGGGTACAGCCCGAGACTGGCGTTGACCAGGAACACGTGGCCATTCACGCGCCCGACCTGCACCGGTTCCACGCTCGCCCCCAGCAGCGCCGGCACGGAATCGGCCAGGTCCTGCGGGATGCCGTGCGTGCGCCCGAAATAATTGAAGGTGCCCTGGGGCAGCACGCCGTAGGCGCAGCCGCTGCCGATCACCGCCTGCGCCACCGCGTTGAGCGTGCCGTCGCCACCGACGGCGACGACGACGCCCTGCTGCGCGCGCGCCCGGGCAATCGCCGCCTTGGCGGCCTCGGCGATGTGCGCGGGGTCCCGGACGGCGATGAACTCGTGGCGCCGTCCGGCGGCCTCCAGGAGCGCGGCGATGGTTTCCCGGGGTGTTTCCCCCTCGTGCTTGCCGGAACCCTCGTTGATGACGATGAACAGGGGGGCGTCCGGTGCAGGCGCACGAAGGGTTTCAGGGCGATTGACCATGGCGCCAGAGTAGGCAGCGCCCTATTAGCGTGCGGTAAACGTCTTGGGCGTCTCAGGCCATGAGCCTGCCCGGGGGCAGGCTGCCCCCACGCCCGGCGACGGGGGACTGGCCGGCCACGGGAATACCACATATATTTGTGCCATGGACACCCTCACCGACCGCCAGCAGGCCATCCTCGACTTCGTCACCGCCCAGGTCGCGCGCGAGGGCCGGCCGCCCACCCTGGCCGAAATCGCCCGCGAATTCGGCTTCCGGCAGGCGCGGTCGGCGCAGGCGCACCTGCAGGCGCTTGAAGCCAAGGGTGCGCTCACCCTGCTGCCGGGCCAGGCCCGCGGCATCCGCCTGGCGATGCTGCCGGCGCCGGCGCATTCGCTGTCGCTGCCGGTGCTGGGCAAGGTCGCCGCCGGCGAACCCATCGGCGACCCGGACTTCGAAGGCCACCTGCTGCTCGACCGCGCGCTGTTCTTCCCGCGCCCCGACTATCTTTTGCGGGTAAAGGGCGATTCGATGCGCGACGACGGCATCTTCGACGGCGACCTGATCGCCGTGCACCGCACCCCCGACGCCGGCGACAACCAGATCGTGGTCGCGCGCCTGGACGGCGAGCTCACGGTAAAGCGCCTGCGCCGGCGCAAGGACCGCATCACCCTGCTGCCGCGCAATCCCGACCACGCACCCATCGAAGTGCCGTCCGGCGCCGTGTTCGCCATCGAAGGCGTGTACTGCGGCCTGGTGCGCCGGGGCTGACATGGGCGCCGTACTTTCCCTCGACACCCTGCTGGCCCAGCGCCGGCTCTGGCGCGGCCAGCCCCGCGGCCAGGCGCAGGCCACGCGCGAACCCACCGGCCACGACGCGCTCGACGCCGCCCTGCCCGCCGGCGGCTGGCCCGAGGCCGCGCTGACCGAACTGCTGGTACCGGCCGACGGCGTCGGCGAACTCTCGCTGCTGCTGCCCACCCTGGCCCGGCTTACCCGCGCCGGCCGCGACATCGCCTGGGTGGACCCGCCCTACCGCCCCTACGCCCCCGCGCTGGCGCGTGCCGGCATCCAGCTGGCGCGCCTGCACATCGTGGACACCGGCGGCCGGCAGCCAGCCTGGGCGCTGGAACAATGCCTGCGCAGCCAGGCCTGCGGCGCCGTGCTGGGCTGGCCCCAACGCGCCGACGACAAGACCCTGCGCCGGCTGCAGGTGGCGGCGGAAGCCGGCCAGGCCATGGGTTTCCTGTTCCGGCCGCTGGCGGCGGCGCGTAATGCCTCGCCGGCGGCGCTGCGACTGCAGTTCGAAAGCGGCGGGCTGCGGATACTCAAATGCCGGGGCAGCCATCCCCCCGCGTTGCCGGTGCCCTACGCGCCGGCCCTCCGGCACTGATGCCGGCACGTGCTCTGGGCCGCCATCCACCTGCCGCGACGGGCGCTCGACGCCGCGCTCCGGCGCCAGCCTGACCCCGGCGCCCCGCTGGCCCTGGCCGACGGGCCGCCGCAGCGGCGTTTGGTCGTGCAGGCCAATGCGTCCGCGCTGGCCGCCGGCGTGCGCGCCGGGCAACCGCTGGCGGCGGCGATGGCGCTGTGCCCCACCCTGGCCTGCGTGTCCTTCGACGCCAACCAGGCCAGCCGTTTGCTCGACCTGGCCTGCGCCTGGGCCTACCGCTACTCCGGCCAGGTCTGCCGCGACGAGGCCGATACGCTGTGGCTGGAAGTCGGCGGCAGCCTGGGCCTGTTCGGCCCCTGGC
Organism: uncultured Arenimonas sp.; assembly: GCA_964643705.1. GTDB lineage: Bacteria > Pseudomonadota > Gammaproteobacteria > Xanthomonadales > Xanthomonadaceae > Arenimonas. Next base: position 7,737 of record CAZXTV010000032.1, read on the forward strand.
CGCGCTTCGAACGCCTGCTGCGCGACGACCTGCGCGAACTGGGACTGGCGCACACGCTGGCGGTGGCGCCGACGCCGCTGGGCGCGCTGTGCCTGGCAAAACAGCAGGACGGGCTGATGGTGCGCGACAGCACCCAGCTGCGCCGCGCGCTGGATGCGCTGCCGATGGCGCTGGCGCCCTTCGATCAACGCACGCACGCCGCCCTGGCCAGCCTGGGCCTGCGCCGCATGCGCCAGCTGTTCGCATTGCCGCGGCCGGGGCTGCGCCGGCGCTTTGGTGCCGGCCTGCTCGACACCCTCGATCGCCTCACCGGCGACGCGCCCGACCCGCGGCCCTGTTACCAGCCGCCGGACATCTTCGAGGCGCGCTTCGAGTTCGACGACGAAATCCGCTACCACACCGGCCTGCTGTTCCCGCTAAAGCGCCTGCTCGGCGACCTGTGCGCTTTCCTGGTCGGCCGCGACGGCGGCGTGCAGCAGTTCGAGCTGGTCCACGAACACGACCTGCGCCCGCCCAGCGCGCACGAGGTCGGCACGGTGGCGGCCGAACGCGACCCGGCGCGGCTGTTCGAACTGGCGAAACTGGTGATCGAGCGCGAACCGATCCCGGCGCCGGTGCGCGCCTTCGGCATCCGCGCCACCGACCTGCCGCCCTTCGTGCCGGCCGGGCGCGACCTGTTCGAGGCGCGCCCCGCCGGCGCGATGGACTGGCCGGCATTGCAGGCACGGCTTCAGGCCCGCCTGGGCGACGACGCCGTGCACCAGTGGGCGCCGCACGCCGACCCGCGCCCCGAACACGCCCAGCGCCGGGTGCGCGAACTGCGCGGGCGTTACCTGCTGCCGCCGGCCCTGCCCCGTCCGACCTGGCTGCTTGAACGCCCCATCCCGCTGCGCGGCCCGGCGCCGCGTTTGCTGGCCGGGCCCGAGCGCATCGAATCGGGCTGGTGGGACGGCGACGACCTGCGCCGCGACTACTACGTCGCGCTCACCGCCGAAGGCCAGCGCGCCTGGATCTTCTGCGCCGCCGGCGAACGCGGGCCTTTCATGCTGCACGGCTGGTTCGCGTGAGCACGCCCGGCTACGCCGAACTGCACTGCCTGTCGCCCTTCAGTTTCGGCCGCGGCGCCTCGGGCGCGCGCGAGCTGTTCGAACGCGCCAGGCAGCAGGGTTACGCCGCGCTGGCGATCACCGACGAATGCACCCTGGCCGGCATCGTGCGCGCCTGGGAAGCGTCCAAG
>CAZXTV010000032.1:8983-12766 GCA_964643705.1 uncultured Arenimonas sp.
AAGGCCACCGGCGTACCGCTGATCACCGGCAGCGAACTGCGCCTGGACGACGGCCTGCGCTGCGTGCTGCTGGTCGAAGATGAAGCCGGCTACCGGCGCCTGTGCGAACTGATCACCACCGGCCGCCGGCGCAGCGCCAAGGGCGAATACCGTCTGCACCGCCACGACCTTGAAGCCGACAACACCGGCCTGCTGGCGCTGTGGCTGCCCGGGGCCGAACCCGACCCGCGCGAAGGCCAATGGCTGCACGGCTGTTTCCCCGGCCGCTGCTGGCTGGCGGTGGAACTGCACCGCGGCCCCGACGACGACGCCCGGCTGGCGAAGCTGCTGGCGCTGGCGGCCACGCTGGACCTGCCGGCGGTGGCCAGCGGCGACGTGCACATGCACGTGCGCGGGCGACGCGCGCTGCAAGATGTGCTCACCGCCACCCGCCACCACCTCACCGTGGCCGACGCCGGCGCCCATCTTTTCCCCAACGGCGAACGCCACCTGCGCACGCGCCGGGCCCTGGCGGCCATCTACCCGCCGGAACTGCTGGAAGAAACCCGCCGCATCGCCGCCCGCTGCCGCTTCGACCTGGACACGCTGCAATACCGCTACCCGCGCGAACTGGTGCCCGAAGGCCACACGCCCTCGAGCTGGCTGCGCGTGCTCACGTTCGAAGGCATGGCGCGGCGCTGGCCCGCAGGCACGCCGGAAAAAGTACGGGCGCAGATAGAACAGGAACTTTTACTGGTCGCCGAACTGCATTACGAAGCATTTTTCCTGACCGTGCACGACATCGTGGTGTTCGCGCGCAGCCAGGGCATCCTGTGCCAGGGCCGCGGTTCGGCGGCCAATTCGGCGGTGTGTTTCGCGCTGGGCATCACCGAAGTGGACCCGGCGCGCATGAACCTGCTGTTCGGGCGCTTCCTGTCGAAGGAACGCAACGAACCGCCCGACATCGACGTCGACTTCGAACACGAACGCCGCGAACAAGTCATCCAGTACGTGTTCCGAAAGTACGGCCGCGACCGCGCCGCACTGGCGGCCACGGTCATCTGCTACCGCGGCAAGAGCGCCGTGCGCGACGTCGCCCGGGCCCTGGGCCTGCCGCCGGACCAGGTGGACCAGCTGAGCCGCTGTTTCGCCTGGTGGGACGGCGAATCCCCGGTCGAAGACCGCCTGCGCGAACGCGGCTTCGACCCCGACGCGCCGGTAATGCGGCGGGTGCTGGCGCTGACCCGCCAGCTGCTCGATGCGCCCCGGCACCTCAGCCAGCACGTCGGCGGCTTCGTCATCTCCGACCAGCCGCTTCACCACCTGGTGCCGGTGCAGAACGCGGCGATGCCCGAGCGCACGCTGATCGAATGGGACAAGGACGACCTGGAATCCCTGGGCCTGCTCAAAGTCGATTGCCTGGCGCTGGGCATGCTCACCGCGGTCAGCAAGTGCCTGGCGATGCTGCGCGAACACCGCGGCCGCGACCTCACGCCCGCCACCATTCCCGCCGAAGACCCGGCCACCTACGCGATGATCCGCCGGGCCGACACCGTGGGCGTGTTCCAGATCGAATCGCGCGCGCAGATGGCCATGCTGCCGCGACTCAAGCCGCGCACCTTCTACGACCTCGTCGTGCAGGTGGCCATCGTCCGGCCCGGGCCGATCCAGGGAAAGATGGTGCACCCCTACCTGCAGCGCCGGCAGGGCCTGGAGCCGGTCACCTACCCGTCGGCGGCGCTGGAAGAAGTGTTCCGGCGCACCCTGGGCGTGCCGCTGTTCCAGGAACAGGTGATGCAGGTGGCGATCGTCGCCGCCGGTTTTTCCGCCGGCGAAGCCGACGAACTGCGGCGCGGCATGGCTGCCTGGAAACGCCGCGGCGGGCTTGAACACTTCCGCGACCGCCTGTTCGCCGGCCTGGCCAGCAACGGCTACGACACCGACTTCGCCGAACGCATCTTCGAACAGATCCGCGGCTTCGGCAGCTACGGCTTTCCCGAATCGCACGCCGCCAGCTTCGCGCTGATCACCTACGCCAGCTGCTGGCTCAAGTGCCACGAACCGGCCGCCTTCACCTGCGCACTGATGAATTCGCAGCCGCTGGGCTTTTATTCCAACAGCCAGCTGGTGCAGGACGTGCGCCGCAACGGCATCACCGTGCGGCCGGTGGACGTGCGCCACAGCCACTGGGACAACTCCCTTGAAGCCTGGCCCGGCGACAGCGCCCGGCAGCCGGCCGTGCGCCTGGGCCTGCGGGAAATCACCGGCCTGTCGCGTGCCGCCGGCGAGGCCCTGGTGGCGGCGCGCGCGGCACGCGCCTTCGACGTCGTCGCCGACCTGTGCCATCGCGCCAACCTGGATGAACGCAGCCGCGCCCTGCTGGCCGAAGCCGGCGCCCTGAAGGGCCTGGCCGGGCACCGGCACCGCGCCCGCTGGGCCGTGGGCGGGGTCGAGGCGCAGCTGCCGCTGTTCGATGCCTCGCCGGCCGAAGACGCGGTCAGCCTGCCGGTGCCCAGCACCGGCGAAGACCTGCTGGCGGACTACGCCCGCCTGGGGCTTACGCTGGGCCCGCACCCGCTGGCGCTGCTGCGCCGCCAGCTGGCCATGCGCCGCTACCGGCGTTCCCGCGACCTGCGCGCCCTGCCCCACGGCAGCCGCGTGCGCGCCGCCGGCCTGGTGACCATGCGCCAGCGCCCGGAAACCGCCAGCGGCACCACCTTCATCACGCTCGAGGACGAGGACGGCATGGTGAACGTGGTGGTCTGGCGCGACCTCGGTGAACGCCAGCGCCGCGTGCTGATCGAATCGCGCCTGCTGGGCGTCGAGGGCCGCTGGGAAACCGTCGACGGCGTGCACCACCTCATCGCCAGCCGGCTCCACGACGAAAGCGCGCTGGCGATGCAGCTCAATGCGCGGTCGCGGGATTTTCGCTAGGCTGTGAACGCTGCCACGGCCGGCCTGTTCGATCCAGGCTCCCGGCACGCCAGGATGCGGGCAGGGGGACGAGATGACGAATTTTCACGTGGTGCCGCCGCAAGCGGGTTCGTGGCGGTCGTGGTTGCTGCATCCGCTGCTACTGGTGCTCTGGCTGGGCAGCTTCCTGCTGGCCGCCGCGCTCGAGCACGCGCCGCATGCCAGCCTTTGGTTCCCGCCGGCGGCAGTCACCTTCACCGGGCTGTATTGCGTGGGCTGGCGGGCGGTGCCGTCGATCTTCCTCGCCTGCGTGCTGGGCACCTACCTGACCGAGGTGTCCAACCAGGACGACCTGCGCCTGGGCGTGCTGGCCTCGTCGAGCCTGGTGTTCGCACTGATCCACACCGGGGCCTACGGCCTGCCTGCGATGATGCTGCGTCGCCTGGCCACGTCGGCTCCAGCCGAACTCACCCTGCGTGCGGTGTCGCAGTTCCTGCTGCTCGGGGCCTTGGGCGCACTGCTGGCCGCCGGCCTGGGCGTGTTGGGGCTGAGTCATACCGAACTGCTTGAAGCCCCGGACATGTTCGAGCTGGCTTCGGCCTGGTGGATCGGGGATTACGCCGCCCTGGTGACGTTGGCGCCGGTGCTCGCCCTCGTGCTCCGGCGGACGGGCGCCACCGGTGACGTCCGCCGGTTTCCGCCGTTCGAATGGGGCCAGTGGCGCTTGCGCAAGTCCGCGGCCGGCAAGCTCGCCCTGCTCTTCCTGGTCACCCTGGCCATCCTGCTTGGCTACCTTGAGCTATCCAACAGCCGGGCCCTGCTGGTCATGCTGGTGCTGCCGGTGGTGCTGCAGCTGTGGGTGGTCCACACCGAAAACCTCGCAAGCGCCCA
>CAZXTV010000033.1:0-12573 GCA_964643705.1 uncultured Arenimonas sp.
AGTTGCCGGCGAAGGCCGCCTTCTGTTCCGGCGACAGCAATAGCACGTGCGGGGCATAAAGCGCCGCCAGGGCCTGGGCCACCGCCGCCTCGGCGAAGCCCGAGGGGGCGATGACCAGGGCGCGCCCGGCCAGCACGCTCATCACCACGTTGGCGTGGTATTCGCCCGCCGCCAGGTCGAACAGCAGGGTGCCGCGCAGTCCCAGCGCCGCGTGCAGGGCGCGGGCGCCGGCTTCGTCGCAGCGTTCGCCCAGGCCGGCGAAGGCCAGCCCGCGGGCGCGGTCGATCACCACCGAACCGGTCAGCTCGCAGATGCCCGGCTGCTCGCGCAGGTCGGTCAGTTCGCAGGCCATCGGGCCGGTGAAAAAACCGCGGATGTCGGGCCGGGCGGGCGCGCGCGGGCGGCCCCGGGGGGGGGGGCGGCCCGCCCCCAGCCGGCCCCGGCCCGGGGCGGCGGCCCGGGCCGGTGGCGAACACGTTGTTGGGGAACAAGCCGTCCGGCGCCGCCGGATCACCGGGGAAACCCACCACCGGCAGGTCCCCGGCCCGCGCCGCGTGCAGGCCGCGGTGCTGGGCCGAGGCCCGCGCCGGGTCCACCGCCACCGACAGGTCCATGTAGGCGTTGTCGCTGGCCGACTGTTCGGCCAGGGCAAAACCATCGGGCGCGACCAGGAAGGCGGCGCGCGCACAGGCCGGCCCGAAGTCGGGCGCAACGCCGCGGGCGAAATCCAGGAAAGCCCGCGGATCGCGCGTGATCACCCTTGGCCCCGGTTCTCGTAGGTCGCGGTGATCGAGGCCTTGGCCAGGGTGTGGAAATGCAGGTTGAAGCCGAACACGGCGCCGGAGTCTTCCGGGCCCACGTCCAGGCGTTCGGTATCCACCGCGAACACGGTGAAGATGTAGCGATGTTTGCCATGCCCGGGCGGCGGCGCGGCGCCACCGTAGCCGGGGCGACCGAAGTCGGTGCGGCCCTGCACGGCGCCGGCGGGCAGGTCGTGGCCTTCGGGCGCACCCGCGCCGGCGGGCAGCTCGCTGGTGCCGGCCGGCAGGTTGGCCACGGTCCAGTGCCAGAAACCCGAGCCGGTGGGCGCGTCCGGGTCGAAGCAGGTGACCGCGAAACTTTTCGTGCCTTCCGGCGCGCCGGTCCAGCGCAGCTGCGGCGAGGTGTCACCCATGGCCTTGACGTGCAGGTCCGGCAGGGTGTCGCCGTCCTGGAAGCTGGCCGAGCTGAGTTTGAATGCCATGTCGCTGTCCTCCTTGCGGCTGCGTGGGACACCCATGCTAGCCGCTGCGGGTGGCCTCGAGCGCACGTTCGACCAGCGACCAGTCGGCGCCGGCGCGCGGCGCGCCTTCGCTCAGCACCTGCCGGAAGATCCTGCCGCCCGGTTGGCCGTGGAACAGGCCCAGCCAGTGCCGCGACTGGTGCTTGAGCGCGATGCCGCGCGACAGGCAGCCTTCGACGTAGGGCCGCATGGCCTCGAGCAGGTCCGCCCGCGCCCGCGGGGGCAGCGCCGGCTCGAACAGCGCGCGGTCCATCAGGTGCAGGCGATAAGGTTCGTGGTAAGCGGCGCGGCCGATCATCACGCCGTCGACTTCCGGCATCACCGCCTGCACCTGCTCGACCGTTGCCAGGCCGCCGTTGATCTCGATACGCAGGTCGCCGCGTTCGCGCTTGAGCCGGTACACCCAGTCGTGGCGCAGCGGCGGGATCTCGCGGTTTTCCTTCGGGCTCAGGCCCTGCAGCCAGGCCTTGCGCGCATGCACCACGAAGTGCGTGCAGCCGGCGGCGGCGACGCCATCGACGAAAGCGCGAAAGACCTCGTAGTCCTCCATCTCGTCCACACCCAGCCGGCACTTCACCGTCACGGGCACGTGCGCGGGCGCAGCGGCGATCATCGCGGCCACGGCGTCGGCGACCAGGGCCGGTTCCTTCATCAGGCAGGCGCCGAAGCGCCCGGCCTGCACACGGTCGGACGGGCAGCCGACGTTGAGGTTGACCTCGTCGTAGCCCCAGTCGGCACCGATGCGGGTGGCTTGCGCCAGGTGGCCGGGATCGGAACCCCCGAGCTGCAGCGCCACCGGGTGTTCAACCGGGTCAAAGCCCAGCAGGCGCTCACGGTCGCCGTGGATCACCGCCTGCGCGTGCACCATCTCGGTGTAAAGGCGCGCGTGCGGCGCCAGCAGCCGGTGGAAGACGCGGCAATGCCGGTCGGTCCAGTCCATCATCGGAGCGACGGACAGGCAACGGCTGCTGGGATCGTAGGCTTGGCGCGGCATGTGTGCTCGAAATCCGGGGCGCCGCGAAGGATACACGCCCGGCGTTATGATCGCGGCAATGATCGAAGGTATCGGCATCGGCGTGTTGTTGGGTGGCATCGGGCTGTTCCTGCTCGGCATGCTGCTGATGACCGACGGCCTCAAACAGGTGGCCGGTCCCGCGCTGGGCAGGGTGCTCACCTCCTCCACCCAGACGCGCTTGCGCGGCCTGGCGTCGGGAATGATGGTCACTGCCGCCGTGCAGTCGTCCAGCGCCGTCACGGTGGCTGCGATTGGTTTCGTCAACGCCGGGCTGCTGACCTTCTCGCAGTCACTCTGGGTTCTGTTCGGCGCCAATGTCGGCACCACCATGACCGGCTGGCTGGTCGCGCTGGTGGGTTTCCAGATCAAGGTTGAAGTGGCCGCCCTGCCCCTGATCGGGCTCGGCATGGCGCTGCGCCTGACCGGCGCGGAAACCCGGCGCGCCGCCATCGGCACGGCGCTCACCGGATTTGGCGTGTTGTTCCTGGGTATCGGCTTCCTGCAGCAGGCCTTCGCGCTCGATAGCGCTGCACTCGACCTGTCCGGCCTGGGCGGCGGCCTGCTGTCGGTGCCGGCCTACCTGCTCGCCGGCATGCTGCTGACGGTGCTGATGCAGTCGTCCAGCGCCTCGCTGGCGGTGACCCTGACCCTGGCCCATTCGGGAGTGGTCACGCTCAACGAAGCGGCCGCGATGGTGATTGGCGCCAACATCGGCACCAGCGTCACGGCAATACTGGCGGCCATCGGCGCGACGCCCAATGCCAAACGCGCCGCCAGCGCCCACGTGCTGTTCAACCTGCTGACCGCAGTCGCGGCGCTCGGCCTGCTGCCCTGGCTGCTGCAGGGCGTGGACCTGCTGGGCAACCTGTTCGACCTGGAGGAGTCGCCCGCCATCAGCCTGGCCCTGTTCCACACCGTCTTCAACGTCCTGGGCGTGATCCTGATGTGGCCCCTGGCCGACCGCATGGCGGCGCAGCTCAAGCGGCGCTTCCGCAGCCACGACGAGACCCGGGGCGAACCGCGCTACCTCGACCAGAACGTCGCCTCGGTGCCTTCGCTGGCGGTGGATGCGCTGCGCCGCGAGATATTCCGGCTCGGACGCAAAGCCCTGTCGGCCGCGCACGCGGGCATCGCCCGGCTTGCCGGCCAGCCACCGGCCGACGTGGACGGCGGCTACGAACGCCTGGGCCGCGCCATCCAGGCCTTCGTCGCCGGGCTGGGCCGCTCCTCGATGTCCGGCAGCAGCGCCGAAGCACTGGCCACGCTGCTGCGGGTCCAGCACTACTACGACAACTGCCGCGAACAGGCCGAAGGCATCGCCGGGGGCCAGCGGGCGGCCGCCGGACTGGCCGATCCGGCGCTGAAACAGCAGCTGCTGGCGCTGGCGGCCGAGGCCGACGAGTTGCTCGTGCAGCTCGACCCCGCGCACGCGCCGTTCGCGCCGCTGGCCGGACACCAGTCAACGCGCTTTGAATCGCACTACGAAGCGCTCAAGGCCAACCTGCTCGCCGCCGGCGCGGACGGCCGTCTCGACATCGAAGCCATGGACGCGCTGCTGCGCAGCTTCAGCGCCCTGCGCCGGACGGTGCAGCAGGCTGCCAAGGCCGCCCGCCTGCTCGACCAGCTCTCGCCAGGCTGATCCGGCAGGCCCGGAGCGCCGCCGACGCGTCAGCCGCCGCCGGCCAGGTTCGCCACGGGCTGGCCGCCGGCGTCGGTAACCAGCCGGAAGCGCTGCTTGCCGAAGTAGAAGGTGAAGCGGAACAGGCCCGCATCATCGCCGGTGCCGCGCTCGCACAGCGTGGCGATGCGGCGGTCGGCGACCATGGCCGGCACCTGTTCCGGTTCCAGGCCAAGACCCCGGGCGATGAGCCTTGCATCCACTTCGACCGGGCCCGGTGCCGGCGCGGGTTCCGCGGCGTAGTCGGGCGCCGAGGTGTCCACGCCGGCGGCATCGAGCGCCTCGCCGACGCCGCTGAGCGCGTGCGAGTCGAAGTCGTTCCATTCAATGGTGGTCATGGCGGCCCTCCTGCATGGGCCCATCCTGCCCCCCGCCAACCCCGGTTTCCCTGATCTGGGTCAGCCGGTGGAAAGTGCCGGGACTGACCTGCGTCAAATAACCGCCGGAAGATCGGAGCACACTGGAGGCTCCCCGCCACGGAGAAAAACCATGGATCGCGTGAAAGGCAAATCCTGCATCGTCACCGGCGCCGCGCTGGGCATTGGCCGCGCCTGCGCCGAACGCCTGGCCGAAGAAGGCGGTGCGGTCGCCCTGTTCGACCTGCACGACGCCGAAGGCGAAGCGGTGGCCGCGGCCATTCGCGAGCGCGGCGGCCGCGCCCGCTACTGGCACGTTGATGTCAGCGACGAGGCGGCGGTGAAAAAAGCCGTGGACGAAGCGTCCGCGGAATTCGGCGGCGTGCACGTGCTGGTCAACAACGCCGGCATCTCCGGCTCGACCAAGCTCACCCACGAGATCACCGAAGCCGAGTGGGACAAGGTGCAGGCGGTGAACGTCAAGGGCGTGCTGTTTTGCTGCAAACACGCCATCCCGCACCTCAAGGCCGCGGGCGGCGGCAGCATCATCAACCTCTCGTCGATCTACGGGCTGGTCGGCGCGCCGGACATCCCGGCCTACCACGCATCGAAGGGCGCGGTGCGCCTGATGAGCAAGACCGACGCCCTGTGCTACGCGGCGGACCGCATCCGGGTGAACTCGGTGCACCCGGGCTACATCTGGACGCCGATGGTCGAAGGACACCTCAAGGCCTCTGGCGCGGCCGACATCGAAGCCGCCCGCCGCGATGTCGGCGCGCTGCATCCGCTCGGCCACATGGGCGACGTGGACGACATCGCCTGGGGCATCGTCTACCTGGCCTCGGACGAATCGAAGTTCGTCACCGGCGCCGAGCTGGCGATCGACGGCGGTTACACGGCGCGCTGAAAACCCGGGTCAGCGGCCTTTGCCGTTGCCCTTGTCGCCCTTGCCCGGCTTGCCGCCGCCCTGGCCCCGGCCCGGCGGCGGGCCGGCGTCGCCACCGCCCTTGGGTCCGCCGAAGGCCTTCGGACCACCGCGGCCTTGCAGGCGTTCGTGGCCCTTGCCGACCCGGCCCTTGAGCGCATGGAATTCGGACGAGCCGGGCTTGATGCCCAGCCGCTGCGCGACCACGCCCCAGCCCTGGCCGCGGTTGTTTTCGTAATAGTCGGCCACTTCCAGGCAGGGCCGGCCCAGCTGGTGGGCCAGCGCGCAGGCGTAGTAGATGTCGCCCGGCGCCCAGCCGCGGTCGTAATAGAGGTCGCGGATGAGCGGGCGCGGGGCGCCGAAGCTGACCACGACGTCATCGATGAAACCGTCGGTATTGCCGCGCGCGAACACGTTGATGTCCCCAAGGCGGGTGTCCACCCAGGCGTCGCCGGTGCGCGGGCTGAAGCCCACGGCCACATCGTCGATCAATGCCTGGGCACCGGTAGAAGCAAGCAGTCCCAGCGAAAGCATCGCGGCCAGCAGTTTGCGGTTCATCAGGGTGTCCTCGGGATATGGCCTGGGGCCGATTCTGCACCGGCCGGGTGAACGGGTGGCGAACGATCAGATGCGCTGCAGGCGATGGCCGATGGCGTCGGGGCGCGGTTCGCCCTGGGCGTCGAGCAGTTCAAGGCTGCCGTCGTCCTGCAGTTCGAACCACTGGTCGGCGCCGTCCGGGTCGATGCGGAACACGAGCGCCGGCCCGCTGTCGCCGCGCTGCCGAACCTGACGCCAGTCGCCGGCCAGCGTGAATACGTTGCCGGCGTCGGCACCGAGATAGGTTTCTTCCAGTTCGAATTCCTGGCTGCCCTGGTCGTCGCGACGCAGGGTGAGCCGGGTCTGGATGCCGGCGCAGTCGCTGCAGGGCAGGACACCCTGCCAGGTGCGTACGAATGCCTCTTCGTCCGGCGGCGCCAGGACCGACAGCGACGCGGGTTGATCGTCGTCAACCGCCGGCTCGTCGCGATCGACGCCGCAGGCCGCCAGCGCCAGCAGCAGCGCGAAAATGAACGACAACTTACCGAAGGATGTGATCGCAGCCATGGATCACATCCTAACGCTTGCGCGCGCGTGCGGCGCTGGCGCACCTTCAAGCCATACGACGGACGGCGCATGCCAACCCCATCGGCGGCGCCGGCACGTTCAAGACCCTGCCACCCACCGAAGGAGGTGTCCCATGGTCCGTTGCCTGCCGTCGTCCCACCCCACCCCGCCCTGGTCGAGCCTTGATGGCAAACGCATCGCCGGCACCAGCCTGGCGATCAGCGTGCATGTCGTGGCGCTGGGCCTGCTGATGTTCCCGATGAACTGGCAGCCGCCCGCCGAACAGGCGCGCCGCGAGTCGGTGCCGGTGCTGTTCGAGCCCCTGCCCGAGCGCGAGATCCCGGTGACCGTACCGCCGCCGGAGCAGCCTGTTGAACGGCCCGTGGAACGCCCGAGCAACCTCCGGACGCGCGTGCAGGACACGCCGGTGCCGGCCACCGACAGCACGCCCGTGTTCGACCAGGGCGAGATCGAATCGCCGCCCGTCGTCGACAGCGGCGCCGAGACCACGAGCTTCGACCCGGGCCCGCCCGCCATGGCGACGCTGGCCTACGACGTCGCCCCGGCCCCGCGCTACCCGCGGACTTCGCTGATCGCCGGCCATGAAGGCACGGTGCTGCTGCGGGTGCTGGTGGATGAAACGGGCAAGCCGGTGGAAGTGTCGGTTGAAGAAAGCAGCGGGCATCGCGAGCTCGACCGCGCCGCGCGCCTGCAGGTGCTCGACCGCTGGCGTTTCCACCCGACCCAGCGCGGCGGCCGGCCGGTGGCCGCCTACGCCCTGGTGCCGATCGTGTTCAGCTTGCCCTGAGACTGGACAATCACGCCGGTTCGACGGATCGTCACCCACAGTGACGATCCGTTGTTCCGGAGTACTGCATGTCCCCACGCCGCCCCTTGTGCACCGCGCTCGCCCTCGCCCTGGCGTTTTTCGCCGCGCCTGTTCTCGCCCAGGACGCCCCGGAGCCGCAGCCGCGCTGGACCCTGGGCCTGCTGGCGATCGAACGGGACGCGCCCTATCGCCAGCTCGACGAAGATCTGCTGGTGGTGCCGCTGGTGCGCTTCGAGGGCGAACGTTTTTACCTGCGTGGCCTGCGCGGTGGCGTGGTGCTGGCCAGGGACGGCGGCTTCGAGTTCGGCGCCTTCGTGCAGGGCCGCGGCGACGGTTATGAAGCCGCCGATTCGCCCTACCTGGCCGGCATGGACGATCGCGATTTTTCGCTCGACCTCGGCCTGGCCGCCAGCTGGCGGGTGAAGGGCGTGGGCCAGTTCGAAGCCTCGCTGGCGACCGACATGCTCGACCGCAGCGGTGGCCAGGAAGCGGCCGTGTCCTGGACCGGGCTGGTTCGCGCCGGCGGCTGGCAACTGCTGCCGGGCGTTTCGGTCGCCTGGCAAAGCCAGGACATGGTCGACTATTACTACGGCGTCCGCCCCGGCGAAGCGCTTGTCGGCCGGCCGGCGTATGCGCCGGGCTCGGCGATCATCCCCGAAGTCTCGCTGCTGGCCACGCATCCGATTGGCGAGCGCTGGGAGTTCTTCGCCCGCGCCGGCCACGCCTGGCTGCCTTCGGAAATCACCAACAGCCCGCTGGTGGACCAGGACGGCCGCCTGTCGGTGATCGTCGGCATCGGTTACACCTTCGACTGACCCCGGCGCGCCTCGAGCAGGCCGATCGCCGCGGGAATCTGCGCGGCGGTTTCCACGGTTTCCATATGGCTGGCGTGGCCGGCTTCCAGCCCGTGTTCGAGTTCGTGCGCCCAGGTCACGTGGTAGGGCATGTGCACGCCCCAGCCGCCCAGGCGCAGCACCGGCTCGATGTCCGAGCGCAGGGAATTGCCGACCATCAGGAAGTCGTGCGAGGCCAGCGAGAATTCTCCGAGCACACGGCCGTAGGTCGCAGCGTCTTTCTCGGAAACGATCTCGATGCGCTGGAACAGGTCGGCCAGGCCGCAGGCGCGCACCTTGGCTTCCTGATGGAACAGGTCGCCCTTGGTGATAAGCACCACCGGCCGCTCGCGCGCCACGGCCTCGACGGCGGCGCGGATGCCCGGCAGCAGGTCGACCGGATGCGCCATCACCGCCTTGCCCAGTTCGACGATGCGATGGATGTCGGCCGCGCCGATGCGTTCACCGGTGAGCGCGATGGCGGTTTCCACCATCGACAGCGTCATGCCCTTGGCGCCGTAGCCGAAGAGTTTGATGTTGCGGCGCTCGGTGTCGAGCAGGCGTTCGTGCAGGCCGGCGTCGGCCAGGTCGACGTAGTTGCCGACGATGGCCTCGAACTCGGCGTGCGCGGCGCGGAAATAGCCCTCGCTGTGCCAGAGCGTGTCGTCGCCGTCGAAGCCCACCAGGCCAAAACCCATGTTTGCCTGACTCACTCGGTGACCGGCTGGTCGAGCGTCGGGTCGCTGCCGCCGATGATGACGCTGCCGATGCGCATCTGGTAGATGGCGTCGTGCGGCTTGCCGAAGATCTGGTCGGTGGCCTCGGCCAGGGCCGGGCCGGCGCCGCCCTGCATCACGTAGCTCGCGCATTCGGCGCCGAGCGCCGAAGACGCTTCGCGGCGGTAGTTGCCCAGGCCCAGGCCGGTGATGCGCTGGGGCTGGTCGCCCAGGGCGACCAGCGCACGCACCTGCGTTTCCGGGCCGGGGCGGATATGCCAGGCGGTGGCTTCCGGGGCGGTCAGCAGCAGGGCCACCGGGCCGGGCACGGCGATATCCACGCGGCGGATTGCTTCGCGACCAGGCTCGGCATCCGGCAGGGGCGTGGCACCGTCCACCACGAACAGGCGCGCCGTGACCGGCAGCCGCAAGCCGTCTACCCGGCATGGGCCCCAGTCCGGGCCCGCCGGGGTCGCCGCCGCCTCGGTGCCAGCCGCCGCCGCATCGTCGCTTTCCGCGGCAGGCTCGTCCCCGCCGCAGGCGGACAGCAGGCAGGTGGAAACCAGGGCGGCAAGCAACAGGCGTGGCGACATGCGGGGGCAATCCTTGGGCCGGGGTAGCCGGAAGCATAAACCCTCGCGTCCCGGCCGCGGGCTCAGGCGGCGCGGCGGCGCCCCAGCACGCGTTCGCGATGCACCATGTACAGGCCGCTGGCGACGATGATGCCGGCGCCGAAGAAGGTCCAGCCATCGGGCAATACGCCCCAGATCATCAGGTCCAGGCCCAGGCCCCAGGCCAGCGCGCTGTATTCAAACGGCGCCACCACCGAGGCTTCACCGGAACGGAACGCTTCGGTGATCGCCACCTGGCCCAGGAAACCGGTGACGCCGACGCCGGCGATCACCCAGGCATCGGCCAGACGCAGTGGCACCCAGCCCGGCAGGGCCAGCAGCGAGGCGCCCACGGCGGTCATCGCCAGCATCCAGAAGACCATGGACTGGCTGCTGTCGGTACGGTGCAGCACCCGCACCATGATGGCCGACAGCGAATAACCCGCCGCCGCCGCGACAACGGCGAGCCCGGCCCAGCCGAACAGGCCTTCGCCGGTGGGCCGCAGCACCACCAGCACGCCAACCAGGCCGACGGCGATCGCGGCCCAGCGGCGCGGGCCGACGTGTTCGCCCAACATCGGTACCGACAGTGCGGTGATCAGCAGCGGCGCGACGAAAAAGATGGCGTAGGCGCTGGTCATCGGCATTTGCTTGAGTGCGAAGGCGAACGCCGACAGCATCATGATCGACAGGCCCGCGCGCAGCAGGTGCAAGCGCCAACGGATCTTCAGCAGCCCCACCACCGTGCCGGTGGCCAGCACCCAGGCCACGACCAGCGGCAGGCCCGACAGACCACGCAGCGCCGCCACCTGCATAGGCGGGTAGTGCCCGGACAGCTGCTTGAGGCCGCCATCCATCAGCGAGAAGAAGCCGACGGCAAGCAACATGGCAACGATGCCGCGGAGGTTGGACTGGGTTTGCATGGCGATATTGTCGCTGGTGCCGGCACCGGCCGGGGGCCAAAAATCGGCTGGGTGGGGAAGCCCTGGAGGAACAGCAGGTCACGGAAGAAGCTCATGGCGGACTCCTGGCCCCGAGGGGCTTGGGTTTAGGTGAACGCAAGATAGGCCTCGCCAGCGCGCTTATGTAGCGATATCTTTGACACCCAGACTTGAACTGGATTCAACATGAGCCGGCTCCCGCTGCAGGCCCTGCAGGGTTTCGTCACCGCCGCCCGCCTGGGCAAGTTCTCCCTGGCCGCCGAGGCCCTGAACCTGACGGTCAGCGCCCTGAGCCACCAGGTCCGCGGGCTGGAAGACCGGCTGCAGCAGCGCCTGTTCGAGCGTGGCCCGCGTGGCATCCGGCTGACCGCCGACGGCCAGCGTCTGTTCGACGCGGTGGCCGGACCCTTGCAGTCGCTCGAGCACGCACTGCGCCCCTGCGCCGGCCGGCGCGACCACGTGCTGACGCTGAGCCTGCTTCCTTCGATGGCCTCGAGCTGGCTGGTGCCTCGCCTGCCCGGCTTCCTGGCCGCGAACCCGCAGCTGGAGATCAACCTGCAGTCGGGCATCGGCCTGGTCGATTTCCAGCGCGACCGCGAGGTGGACGCCGCCCTGCGTTATGGCCCGGGCCATTGGGCCGGACTGGAAGCCATGCCCTTGTTCGAGGACTGGATTGCCCCGCTCGCCAGTCCGGACCTGGTGCGCCGTCTCGGCGGCGACGACCCCGGTGACCTGTCGGTTTACCCGCTGCTTGAAGACGATGCCGGCCGCTGGCCGGAGTGGTTCAGCCGGTTCGGCGGCCAGCGCCCGGCGCGTTTCGTGGCGCGCTTCGACGATGCCGAAACCCTTCATCGCGCCGCGACCTCGGGCATGGGCGTGGCCCTGGGGCGCCTGACCCTGGCCAAGCCGCTGGTTGATGCCGGGCTGCTGGTGCTGCTGAGCAAGCAGCGCATGAAAGCCAACTACGCGCACTACCTGGTGCACCCGCCCCGCTCCGACGACCACGCCGGCTTCCTGGCCTTCCGCGACTGGCTGCGCGTCGAGGCCGCCGACTACGCGGCCCGGCTGGCGAAGGAAACAGCCTGACCCGGGTCACCGGGCGCAGGCCCGGGCGACCTTGGCATCGAGATCGGAGCGCTGCTGGAAATCGAGTTTGTTCCAGAGCCGGTCGCGCAGCTCGTCGGCTTCCTTGCGGGCCTTGTCGCAGCGAAGGCGCCGCGCCTGGGCGGCTCCGCCTGCGCGCGGGCGGGCCTTGCCGGCGGCGGGCGCAGGCTCGCGCCGCGCCTGCTTGCGCGTCGGCTCCGGCGGTGTCGCCGCGCGCGGAGGCGGCTCTGCTTCGGCCTTCACCGGCTGCGCCCAGGCCTGGTGGCTGCCTTCGGCGCAGGGCAGCGTCTGGTAGCTGACCGCGCCGGACGCCGCCACGCACTTGCGCAGCTCGGTGCTGGGGCTGGCGGCGGAAACCAGCAGGGCCGGCAAGAGAAGCACGGACTCGATACGCATGGCAGGCTCCGGACGGAGGTGCCAGTTCACCGCAGCCCGGGTTACCCGCGCATCCGCGCAAGCACCCGCCGGCACGCACGAATTCAGCGCGCGCCCATGTTCGAAAACTCAGGGGTCGTAGACGTAGTCGCACTGGGCAACCACCCAGGCGCGCAGTTCGGCCTGCTGGGCCTCGGTGAGGCGCAGCCATTGCTTTTCAAGCACCGCTTCCGAGAACTCGTGCGCCTGCGTGCACTCGCTCTTGCGGCGCGGGCTGCCGGCGGCTTCTTCGGCGCGGGCCCGCGCCTCGGCTTCCAACCGCTGCTCTTCGGCCAGGCGCGCGGCTTCGGCCAGCCGCGCTTCTTCGGCCGCGCGCCGTGCTTCGGCCTCGGCCAGGGCCGCGCGCGCGGCGAGCTCCTCGACGCTGGGCGCGGGCTCGGGCGTCGCATCGCGCTTCCAGACCTGGGTGCTGCCTGCCGGACAGGGTTCGGACAGGATGCTTATCGCGCCCTTGGCGTCGGTGCACTTGTACAGGGACCCGGCCGCGGCGGGCGCAGCCAGGGCCAGGCAACACAGGGCAATGGCCAGCCGACGCATGCCTTACTCCGCCGCCGGTTCGGCCGGCGTTTTCCCGCGCAGGTGGGTGTCGAGGAAGGCCAGGATGCGGCCGTAGCCTTCGATCTGGTTTTTCTTCTTGGAAAAACCGTGGCCTTCGTCGTCGAAAACGACGTATTCCACCGGCACGCCGTTGTTTTCCACCGCCGCGACGATGTCGTCGGACTCGGGCTTGATCACGCGCGGGTC
>CAZXTV010000034.1:0-12548 GCA_964643705.1 uncultured Arenimonas sp.
CCTTGTGGTGGGCGAGGGCGGAGAAACCCAGGCCGCCGTATTCCTTCGGGATGATCATGCCGAAGAAGCGGTTCTTCTTCAGGTACTCCCAGATCTCCGGCGTCAGGTCGGCGTGGACGTGGGTGATTTCCCAGTCGTTGGTCATCTTGCAGACCTCTTCCACCGGGCCGTCCAGGAAGGCCTGCTCTTCGGCGGTGAGCACCGGCTTGGGCTGGGCCAGCAGCTGGTCCCACTTGGGCATGCCGGAAAACAGCTCGCCTTCGAACCCGACGGTGCCGGCCTCGAGCGCGGTGCGTTCGGTGTCCGACAGCGGCGGCAGGATCTTGGTGTAGAAGCCCAGCAGCGGCGCCGTGATCAGCTTCTGCCGGACCGGGGTGATGAGCAGCGGCAGCGTGCCCAGCACCAGCAGCACGGCGGCGACCCCGGTCGCGGTGAGGTTGGCGCCAGCCAGGGCAACGGCCACCAGCAGGGTGGCCGAGATGGCGGTGAATATCGCCAGGCTGAGCCGGTGGTAGGCGACCACCAGGATCGCCAGCAACAGGGCGAGGAAGGGCGCGAGGATGCTCATGAAGATTCTCCGTGGGTGGCCGGGTGGGGGGCGGCCAATGTGCTCAGGAACTGAAGCAGGGTATCGGTGAAGGCGTCGTTGTCGTCACCTGCCACCATGTGGGTGGCGTCGGGCAGGCGGACATGATGCGCGTGCGGCGCCAGTTCGAGGAAATGTTCGACCGTCTGGTCGCTGACCAGGTCGCTGCGGCCACCGCTGACCAGCAGCACCGGCACGTCCAGGTCGCGGCAGGCTTGTTCGATGGCGCCCTGCAGGTCGCCGGTGGAGGGAATGAATTCGGCCAGCAGGCGCGGATCCCAGTGCCAGCCCAGGCGGCCATCTTCGCGCGGCTTGAGCAGGTGCGCCAACTGCGCCGGCGATTTGCGCTGGCGGCGGTGCGGCAGGTAGGCGGCGATTTGATCGGCGGCGTGTTCGAAGGATTCGAAGCCGTCCGGGTGGGCGGTCATGAAGCCCAGGATGCGTTCAACGCCCGAGGCTTCCCAGCGCGGCGTGATGTCCACCAGCACCAGCGCAGAGAACGTCCGGTCGCGGGCCTGGGCCATCAGGCCGGTCAGGCCACCCATCGAGGCGCCGACCAGCACCGGGCCGGGACCCAGGGCGCCGGCGGCGAGCACGACGTCATCGACGAACTGTTCGCCGCGGTAGGGCAGGCCGGCCGGATTGCGGCCGGACTGGCCGTGTCCGCGCAGGTCCCAGGCCAGGCTGGCGCGCCCGCATTCGGACAGGCGGCGCTGGGTGCCGAGCCAGGCCTGGCGGGTTTGGCCAAAGCCGTGGGCAAGCAGCAGGCCGGGCGAACCAGCCCCCGCCACGCTCGCTTCCAGGCGCACGCCGCCGCTGGCCGCCAGGGAAAGCGGGCGCGTGCCGGGCAACGTGACGGCGGGGGCGGAATGAACCATACGGCCGAGTATGGGCTGCGATTTGTTCGCCTGTCAATACCAGCCCGTATGGTGCATGATCGCTCCATCCCGTAGACTTGCCGACCGTATGGTAACCCCTGCCTCCAAGTTGGATCGCCCGGCCCGCCTCAGCGCCGACGACTGGGCCCTGGCCGCCCTCGACGTCATCGCCGAGCAGGGGCTGGCTGCCGTTGCCGTGGAACCGCTGGCGCGCCGTCTCGGCGTCACCAAGGGCAGCTTCTACTGGCACTTCCCGTCCCGCGAAGCGCTGCTCATCGCCGCCCTGGAACGCTGGGAAGTGATGGAGCAGGAAACCGTCTTCGGCCAGCTCGAAGCCGTGCCCGAGCCGCGCGCGCGCCTCAAGGCGCTGTTCCAGGTGGTGGCACACGAGCTCAAGCCACACATCATCTATAGCGAACTGCTCAAGGCCCTCGACCATCCGGTCGTGCAGCCCGTGCTGAGCCGGGTTTCGCAGCGCCGGCTGGACTACCTTGCCGCCAGCTTCCGCCAGGCCGGCCTGCCGCGCCTGGACGCGCAGAACCGGGCGCGGCTTACCTACGCCGCCTACGTGGGCTTCCTGCAGCTGTCGCTGCAGCTGGGCCAGCCACGGCTGCACCACGACGAATTCGAAGCCTACGTCGGCCACGTCATGGCCACGTTGATCCCGGACTAGCTTCGTCCAACTTCCCTTTTCAGGCCCCGACAGGAGCCCTCCCGGTCATGACAAGCAAGCTCGCCAGCCTCAACCAGTGGGTCGATTCCGTAGCCCAGCTCACCCAAGCCGACGCCGTGCACTGGTGCGACGGTTCCGATGCCGAAAACGCGAAGCTGCTCGAGCTGATGCTGGCCACCGGCGACCTGGTGAAGCTCAACGAACAAAGCCACCCGAACTGCTACCTGCACCGCTCCAGCCCCTCGGACGTGGCCCGCGTCGAACACCTGACCTTCGTCTGCACCCACAACCCCGCCGACGCCGGCCCGAACAACAACTGGATGGCGCCCGACGAGGCCCGCGCCGAGATGGACGCCATGTACAAGGGCTGCATGCGCGGCCGCACCATGTACGTCATTCCCTACTGCATGGGCCCGATCGACTCGCCGCTGTCGCGCTGCGGCGTAGAGATCACCGACAGCCCCTACGTGGTGGCGAACATGCGGCTGATGACCCGCATGGGCGCGCCGGCGCTGGCGCGCATCGAGCGCGAGGGCTCCTTCGTGAAGGGCCTGCACTCGATCGGCGAACTCGATCCGAACCGCCGCTTCATCATGCACTTCCCGGAATCCCTGGAAATCCAGAGCTACGGCTCGGGTTACGGTGGCAACGCGCTGCTGGGCAAGAAATGCCATGCCCTGCGCATCGCCAGCTACCAGGCGCGCCAGGAAGGCTGGCTGGCCGAACACATGCTTATCGTGGGCATCGAAAACCCGCAGGGTGAAACCCACTACGTCGCGGCAGCGTTCCCCTCGGCCTGCGGCAAGACCAACCTGGCGATGCTGATCCCGCCGGAAGGCTACCGCCGCGACGGCTGGAAGGTCTGGACGGTCGGCGACGACATCTGCTGGATGCGCCCGGGCGAAGACGGCCGCCTGTACGCGATCAACCCGGAGGCCGGCTATTTCGGCGTGGCGCCCGGCACCAGCGAAAAGACCAATGCCAACGCCATGGCCATGCTCAACCGCGATGCCATCTTCACCAACGTCGGCGTCACCGCCGACAACCAGCCCTGGTGGGAAGGACTGGCAGGGCCGTCCGTACGACAAGGCGGTTTCGCCGGCGGCGCATCCCAATGCGCGTTTCACCGTCAGCGCGAAGCAGTGCCCGAGCTACACCGACCAGGCCGAAGCGCCCCAGGGCGTGCCGATCAGCGCCATCGTGTTCGGCGGCCGCCGGGCGTCGCTGGTGCCGCTGGTGCTCGAGGCCCGCGACTGGACCCACGGCGTGCTGGTTGGCGCCTCGATGGCTTCCGAAACCACCGCAGCGGCCACCGGTGCGGTCGGCGTGGTGCGGCGTGACTCGATGGCGATGAAACCCTTCGCCGGCTACAACTTCGGCGACTATTTCGCGCACTGGCTGTCGTTCGACACCGAAGGCGCGAAGCTGCCGAAGATCTTCCAGGTCAACTGGTTCCGCAAGGACGCCGGCGGCAAGTTCATGTGGCCGGGGTTCGGCGACAACATGCGCGTGCTCGAGTGGATGCTCAAGCGCGTCACCGGCCAGGCGCATGCCTTGGAAACCCCGGTGGGCAACCTGCCGCTGCCGTCGGACATCAACACCGACGGCCTGGACCTGGACGCCGAAACGCTGGAACAGCTGCTGTCGATCGACCGCGCCGGCTGGAAGGCGGAAATGGAAAGCATCGCCGAGTACCTGGACGAATACGGCGACCGCACCCCGGCGGCCCTGAAGGCCGAACGCGCCAAGATCGCCGCGCTGCTGGCCTGACCCGGCCACAAAACCTGTGGGAGGGACTTCAGTCCCGATGCCCTGGCTTCAAGAGCATCGGGACTGAAGTCCCTCCCACGGAGATTCCCCGGCTTAAACCCTGGCCGTCGGTCCGGCATCCCAGTGGGTATGCTCAGCCACGCCGTGACCATTGAAGCTGCCCAAACCGCCTGCGCGCCCGACCGGGACGAGGACCATGCGCTGGTCCGCGCCGCCGGCAACGGCGACGTAGGGGCGTTCGAGCAGCTTTATCGCCGGCACCACCGGCGCATCTTCGCCGTGCTGCGCCGCCTGTGCGGCCACGAGGCCCGCGCCGAGGACCTGCTGCAGGACGCCTTCGTGAAGGCCTGGCAGGCCCTGCCTTCCTTCCGCTTCGAAAGCGCCTTCGCGACCTGGCTGCACCGGCTGGCGGTGAACACCGCGCTGATGGAACTGCGCAGCCGCCGCGGCGGCGAGGACCGCGAGACCGACGATTCCGCGCTGGAATGGCAGGGCACGCCGGACAGCGCCGGCCAGCGCACGGCGCTGGGGCTGGACCTCGAGCGCGCCGTCGCCACGCTGCCACCGCGTGCGCGCGCCGTGCTGGTCCTGCACGACATCGAAGGCTGGAAACACGAGGAAATCGCCACCGAGCTGGGCATGGCGGTCGGCAGTTCCAAGGCCCAATTGCACCGCGCGCGCCAACTGCTGCGCACGCGCCTGGGAGGATCCCATGACTGACCCCGACCTTCGTTGGCAGCTGCGCCAGCTGCCCCGTGAAATCGAACCCGCCCGCGACCTGTGGCCCGGCATCGCCGCGCGCTTGCGGCCGCCGGCGGCCAGGTCCCGCCGCCCCTGGCTGGCGCTGCTGTCGCTGGCCGCCAGCCTGTGCCTGGCGGTGGGCCTGGCCGTGGTCCTGCGGCCGGCGACGTCAACCGCCCCGGACCCGGTCGCCGAGCTGGTGCAGCGCGAGGCCGAGGCCCTGACGCAGGAATACGAGGCCGCCCTGCTGGAAATGCGCGGCGCCCCGGTGCCCGATCCCCTGGTGCCGGCCCTGGCCACCCTGGACGCCAGCGCCGGCGAAATCCGCGAGGCCATGGCCGAGCAGCCCGGTTCGACCCACCTGCTCGACCAGCTCAAGCGGACCTATTCCCGCCGCCTGGCCCTGACCCAGCGCGCCGCGCTCGGCTGATCCGTGCGGACACTATTAATAAGGAGTACCCCCATGTTCCTTCGACTGACCTGCCTTGCCGGCGCGCTGCTGCTGGCCCAGCCGGCCCTCGCGGCCACGCCCGTCGACCAGACCCGGCCGCTGTCCGCGGACGGCAGCGTGCGGGTCCAGAACCTCAAGGGTGAGGTGATCGTGCGTACCTGGGACCGTGCGCAGGTGCACGTCACCGGCAGCCTGGGCGAGGGCGTGGAAAAGCTCGAGATCGGCCCCGGCGGCGACAGCCTGTCGATCGAAGTGAAATACCCCCGCGGCGGCGGCTGGTTCGGGGGCGGCAACCGGTCCGAGCCCAGCCGGATCGAGGTGCGCATGCCGGCCGGGGCCTCGCTGGACGTGGACGTGGTCAGTGCCCGGGTGGACGTCCAGGGTTTTGCCGGGCGTCGCCTGGGGGTGGACAGCGTCAGTGGCGGCGTGCGCGTCCGGGCCAGCCGCGCCGCCGAAGCGCGCTTCGACCTGGTCAGCGGCGACCTGGAGGCGGAGCTCGACAGCGGCGACATCTCGGTGGACACCGTCAGCGGCGACATCCGGCTGTCGGGGCGGGGCGGCGGGGAACTGGGCGTGGACACCGTTTCCGGCGACGCCGACCTGGTCTTCGACAGCCTGCGACGCGTGGCCATGGACAGCGTCTCGGGCGACCTGGCGCTGCAGACCGCCCTGGCCCCGTCCGGACGGATCAGTGCCGACACGGTCAGCGGCAGCGTGCGCCTGCGCCTGCCGGCGGGCAGCTCGGCCCGGCTGTCGGTGGAAACCTTCAGCGGCGGCATTTCCAGCCCGGTCGGGAAGGTCAGATCCGAGAAATACGGCCCCGGGAAGACCCTCGACGCCCGGATGGGCGGCGGGGACGGGGAGGTTCGCCTGGTGACTTTTTCGGGCGACGTGCGGGTCTCGGAAGACGATAACTGATTGATTATGAAGTCAAAAATAGGCCCGGGGCAGCATGCTGCCCCGGGCTTTTTGCCGCCTGGGGCGGGGATTTGCCTATACAGGGCCTTAACCCTGTTTGCGGACCGTAAAGATTACGTTATGCTCCGGGAGCCAAGGCGTCCTTCAATGACGAAAGTCGCCTTTAGGCTTTTTGAGTCCCGAACTCTAGAGTCACCATCACTCTGACGTTGGAGAGAGAGTAAATGTCTAATTTCAATCAGCTGTCCGGCGCGATCCGTTTCGCGCTCCTCGCCGGCGCCGCTTCGACCTTCGCGGCGGTTCCCGCCTTCGCGCAGGATTCCGAAGAGGACACCGCCACCCTCGAGACCATCGAGGTCACTGGTTCCCGAATCAAGCGCGCCGACCTCGAGGGTGCCCTTCCGGTCACCGTCATCGACCGCGCCCAGATCGATGCTTCCGGTGAAGTCTCCGTTGCCGACTACCTGCGCAACACGACCTTCAACAGCTTCGGTTCGTTCCGTCCGCAGTCGGGCAGCTCGGCCCAGGCCAACGCCGGCGTCAGCCTGCGCGGTCTCGGTTCCGGCCGTACCCTGCTGCTGATCGACGGTCGTCGCGCCCCGGTCGCTGCCGCCACCGGCAACTTCCAGGACATCAACACGATCCCGCTGGCTGCTGTCGAGCGCATCGAAATCCTGTCCGACGGCGCCTCGGCCATTTACGGCTCCGACGCGATCGGCGGCGTGATCAACATCATCACCCGCAAGGACTTCAACGGCGCCGAGTTCTCCTACGGCCGTGGCATGCCGTCGCGCGCCGGTGGTGACACCGAAAACGCCTCGATCATCTTCGGTGCGTCGAGCGACAACGCCCGCGTCCTCGCCGGCATCTCGATGAACTCCCGCGACATCGTGTTCCAGCGCGACCGTCCGTGGTCCTCCGGTGGCGTGTCCTCGTTCTCGAACGAGTACTACTTCGCCAATTCCGCCCCGGGCACCCTGTACGGCTTCCGCGCCGGTTCGCGCATCCTGCACCCGACCAATGGTTCGGCCGTGCCGACCTTCGACTGCACCACGAACGGCTTCTTTGAGGTCGGTTCGGGCACGGGCAGCCGCTGCTTGTACGACTTCACCGCCCAGGCCGCCGACGAGGCCGCCGTCAAGAACCTCTCGACCTTCATTCGCGCTGATTACCAGATCAACGACAACTGGTCGACCTACATGAACGCCACGGTGACTCGCATCACCTCGTTCGGTCGTTACGCCCCGGTGCCGAGCAGCCCGTGGCCGGGTGGCAGCATCTTCATCCCGGCGAGCTCCCCGAACCACCCGGCCAACATCAACCCGGCCGACCCGTACTACGCCGCCCTGGCTGGCCAGCCGCTGTTCCTGCGTCACCGTTTCGCCGCCCTGGGCAACCGTGACAACCAGGTCAATGCCAACACCTACGACTTCATGGCTGGTTTCCAGGGTCGTATCGGTGCGGTCGACATCGACGTCGGCGCCCGCTACACCGAGAACAAGGCGATCAACCTGGGCCGCGGCTACGTCGTCGCCAGCCTGGCGCAGCCGCTGATCTCGAACGGCACCTACGACATCACCGATCCGTTCGGTGTTTCCCCGTCCGTCGCCGCCGGCATGATCACCACCACCGCGCGCGAGTCCACCACCATCCAGAAAGAAGTCTACGGCATCGCCAGCTTCGACCTGTTCCAGATGGCCGGTGGCACCGCTTCGATGGCGCTGGGTGCGGAATACCGCGAGGAAGACTGGTCCGACGTGTACGACTCCCTGTCGTCCGCCGGTTCGGTGTCCGGCTCGGCCGGCAACTCGGCTTTCGGCCTGCGTGACGTGAAGGCTGTCTACTTCGAAGCCCTGTTCCCGCTGATCGACACCCTGGAGCTGAACGTCGCCGGTCGTTTCGACGAATACAGCGACTACGGCAGCGACTTCGCCCCGAAGGTTGCCCTTCGCTGGCAGCCGCTCGACTCGCTGACCCTGCGTGCGTCCTACGGCCAGGGCTTCCGCGCCCCGACCCTGGACATCGTGGGCCAGCAGCCGGCCTTCGGTGCCGACGGCATCGCCGATCCGCAGACCTGCTTGGCCTTCGGCCAGCCGGCCGCGTGCTCGACGCAGGTGACCTCGTACACGATCGCCAACCCGAACGTGACCTCCGAGCAGTCCAAGCAGTTCTCGCTTGGCGCGGCTTGGGATGCGACCGAGTGGCTGAACCTCACCCTGGATTATTACGACATCCAGATCGACGACCAGCTGGCCTTCTTCGACACGGCCGACCTCGTTGACTGCATCAGCGGTGCTTCGACCGTCTGCCCGGGTGGCGTCAACGTGCTGCCGGCCAACCAGGTCCCGCCGGTCCCGTCGCTGGGCCTGGGCGTTGCCCGTGACCCGATCACCGGTGCGATCCTGTACTCGCAGATCGGCTACTCGAACCTCGGCACCATCGAGACGAGCGGCTTCGACTTCAACATGCGCACCAATTTCGACCTGGGCGCGTGGGGCGAGCTGCGTAACGGCCTGCAGGTTGCTTACGTCCGCGACTACGACGTGAACAATGCCGGCAACGTGGTGGGTACGCAGGGTGCGCCGGAATTCCGTGCCAACCTGACCAACCAGTGGACCTTCGGTGACTTCGCGGTCACCTGGAACATCAACCACATCGACGGCACCGAGTCGTCGCAGCAGTCGTTCATCGACGCGTTTGGCCCGGGTGCCGATTACGGCTACGCCCTGACCCTGCCGTCCTGGACCACCCACGACGTCCAGGTGACCTGGAACGCCCCGTGGAATGGTCGCCTGTCGCTCGGCGTGAACAACATCGCCGACAAGGATCCGATCCTGGATCCGCTCGACAGCAGCGGCCGTGGTTACAACTTCAACCTGTACGACGGTTATGGTCGCGTGACCTACATCAACTACACCCAGACGTTCTAAGTCCGGCCAGGTTGATGCTTGCAAGACTGGGGGCCCCGCAAGGGGCCCCCTTTTTTTCGCCTATAATCCCGGTCTTTACCGCAAGGCGAATGCCACCGATGCCACAGCCAATCCGGATCGACGAGGCGGCATTCCGCAAGCACAGCAAGCGGGCCGAAACCTACCTCGCCCAGGGCCTGCGCCACGATGCGCTGGCCAGCCTGGCGGCTGCCGCCCAGGCCAACCCCGACGACATCCCGACCCGTCTGCGCATGGTGGACCTGCACCTGGCGGCACGCCGCCACAACCCGGCGCGCGCCGAGGCAATGCGGGCGACCTCCGGATTCGTTTCCAGCCCCAAGATCGCACTCGACCTGGTCGAACGGCTCGCCGCCCTGGGTGAATCCCACACGGTGGTCCAGATCGGCCGGCAGCTGGCACCCGGCATGTGGGACTCGGCGCGTTCGCTCGCCGAGATGGCCCGCCACCTCACCCTGCTGGGTGCGCACGACCTGGCCGACGGATTCGCCAAGGCCGCGGTGCTCAAGGACGGGGCCCACCCCCCGGCGCTGTTCATGCTCGCGACGATGGACGTGTTCTACGGCCGCATGGAGTCGGCCGCGGACCATGCCCGCCGCTGTCTTGCGATCGTGCCCCACGAGCCCGCCACCAACTGGCTGATGTCGCGGCTTCGCCTGCCCGACGCCGGCCCCCGCATCGACCGGATCCGCGCTGCCCTGGCGGCAGGGCCGGACGTGGAGGCCCAGGTTTGGCTCTGGTACGCCCTGCACAATGAATTGCACGACCTGCGCGAGTTCGCCGCCTCATGGGACGCGCTTTCGCGAGGCTGCGCGGCCAAGCGCTCCAAGCTTAACTACGATGCCTCGCAGGACGCCCGCCTCTACGAAGCCCTGGGCCAGTGGAACGCCCAGGAAATCGCCCAGCCCGATGGCCACAGCGACCCCGGGCTTGCACCGGTGTTCATCATCGGCCTGCACCGTTCCGGCACCACCCTGGCCGAGCGCCTCCTCAGCGGCCACCCAGGCATCGCCGGTGCCGGCGAAACCTACGAGGTCACCAATGCGCTGCGTCGCGCCAGCGGCCTGCACTTCCGCGGCGAAACCTGCCTGGAGGTCGTGCAGGCGCGCGCTGAACTGGACTATGCCGGGATCGGCCGGAACTACCTCGAGGGCATGCGCTGGCGTGCCCAGGGGGGACGCCTGGTCACCGACAAGCTGCCCTCGAACTACCTCAACGTCGGCTTCATCGCCCGGGCGTTGCCACAGGCGCGCTTCATCCACCTGCGCCGCAATGCCATCGACGTTGGTCTTTCGAACCTGCGCACGCTGTTCAACGAGGCCTGCCCGTTCTCCTACGACCAGCTCGATTTCGTCGCGCATCATGGGCGCTACCGCGCACTGATGGCGCACTGGCACGAACGTTTGCCCGGACGCATCCTGGACCTGGACTACGACGAGATGGTCGCCCAGCCCGAGCAGACCGCGCGCAAGCTGGCGTCGTTCTGCGGGCTCGACTACGACCCGGCGATGGTGCGCATCGAGGACCGCAAGGACGCAGTGGCCACGGCGTCGAGCGTCATGATGCGCGAAGGCATCCGCAAGGACCGCGGTGGCCTGTGGCAGGCCTACGCGCAGTGGCTGCAGCCGATGATCGATCAGCTGTCGGACATCCCGGGTTACCGCTGAGCCGGCCGCGACGGCAACGGCCCGGGGCAGCGGCGCTATAATCGGCGGATTGACTTTCCGGGGCACGACGATGGGTGAACAAGAAGCGCTGCTGGCCGAACGCCGGGACAGCTGGTCGAACTACTGGGCCTCCGGCGCCCTGCATTCCTGCCTGGGCAGCTTTGAAGGCAACTACGCGGGCGAAGTGGTGCAGGCCTGGCGTTCGGCGCTGGACGGCCTGCCCGAAGGCGCCTCGGTGCTGGACATCGCCACCGGCAACGGCGCCCTGCCGGCGCTGTTCCTGGCCGAAGCGCCGGCCGGCCGGCTGGCCCGGGTCGAGGCGGTCGACATGGCGCTCGTGCGCCCGGACTGGATCCAGTCCCTGGACGCCGACAAGCGCAGCCGCGTCAAGGTGCAGGGCGGGGTGAAGGCCGAGTCGCTGCCATTCCCCGACGCGCAGTTCGACATGGCCTGCAGCCAGTTCGGCATTGAATACACCGACCTGGCCCGCTCGCTGCCCGAGGCGGCACGCGTGCTCAAGCCGGGCGGCCTGCTGGCCCTGGTGCTGCATGACCCGCAGTCGCTGATGTGCCGCAACGCCAGCGAGGAACGTGGCCACATGGACTGGGTCGGGCAGTCGGGCATCGTCGACCTGGCCGGCCGCATGTGCGGCTACCTGGCGCGCGCCGCGACCCCCGAAGGCCGGGCCGCGCTGGCCGGCGACGCCGAAGCCGACGCCACGCGCGAGAAGCTCAACGCCGTCATGGCCGAACTGGCGCTGCGCGCCAAGGATTCGCGCGTGCCCGACGTGCTGGGCCACGTGCAGCACACGATCTTCCACGCCATCCAGATCAGCCAGCAGTCCGGGGATCCGGAAAACGGCAGGGAAGGCCTGGAGTGGCTGGTCGCCCAGCTGCGCCAGTCCGAACTGCGCCTTGTGGAACTGCTCGACTGCGCCCTCGACGAAGCGCGCCTGGATGCTTTCCTGGCGGGAACCGGGTTCGTCGAAGAAAGCCGGCGTTCGCTCACGTTCCCGGGCGGCGAACGCCTGGGCTGGTGGCTGACGGCGCGCAAGCCCGCCTGACGGCGCGAAGCGGGGTCCGGCGAATCCGCCGGAACCCCGCCCCATCAGCGCATCAGCAGCAGCCGTGGTCGCCGAACTGGGCGTTGCCGGCCTGCGCGGCGACGCCGCGGGTGAGGCCCTTTTCGCTGGCCACGTAATGGTCGGCGATTACCTTGGCCACGGCCGAGGTGACGCGCTTGCCGGTGGGGATGTGCAGGAATTCGTTGGGGCCGTGCGCGTTCGAATGCGGACCCAGCACGCCGGTGATCATGAACTGCGCGCCCGGGAATTTTTCGCCCAGCATGCCCATGAAGGGAATCGTGCCGCCTTCGCCCATGTACATGGCCGGGGCGCCGAAATATTCCTGGCTGGCATGGTCGATGGCGTGTTCAAGCCAGGGCGCCAGGGCGGGTGCATTCCAGCCGGTGCTGGCCTTTTCCAGTTCGACCTCGACCTTGCAGCCATGGGGCGGATTGGCCTCGAACAAGCGCTTTAGCACTTCGCCGGCGCGTTTGGGCTCCAGCGTTGGCGGCAGGCGCAGGCTCAGCTTGATCGCCGTGTGCGGGCGCAGCACGTTGCCGGCGCTTGAAAGCGGCGGCATGCCGTCGACGCCGGTCACCGACAGCGCCGGACGCCAGGTGCGGTTGAGCACGAGTTCGGTGAGGTCGGGGTCCATCGGCGTCATGCCCGGCAGGAACGGGAACTTGTCCCAGATTTCCGTGCCCAGCACTTCGGACGCGCGACGCGCCTGCTGCAGGCGCTCGTCGGGGATGTCCACGAACAGGTCTTCGACCAGGATCTTGCCGGTGGCCTCGTCTTCCAGGCGCGACAGCAGCTGGCGCAGGATGCGGAAGCTCGAGGGCACGACGCCGCT
>CAZXTV010000035.1:0-12424 GCA_964643705.1 uncultured Arenimonas sp.
CGCTGGCTTCGATGACCACGTCGCAGCCCGACCAGTCGGTGTCGGCGATGGCCTTGTTGCGGGTCACCGGGATGCGCTGGCCGTCGACCAGCATGGCTTCGCCGTCGGCCGTGGCCTCGTGCAACCAGCGGCCATGCACCGAATCGAAGTTCAGCAGGTGGGCGAGGGTGCGGGCGTCGCCGGCCGGGTCGTTGACCTGCACGAACTGCACGTCCTTCCAGCCGTAAGCGGCGCGCAGCGCCAGGCGGCCGATGCGGCCGAATCCGTTGATGCCGATCTTCAGGGTCATGGGCAGTTTTTCCTGGGGGCGGGGGCGCAGCGGGAGGCGTCCCCGCCGCAGCAGTTTTCGGTGAGGTAGGCGACCAGGCCCTGCACGGTTTCCAGGTCGGCCCGGTAGCGGATGAAGCGCCCCTGCGGCTCGGGCACGATCAGGCCGGCTTGCTGCAGGGCCTTGAGATGGAAGGACAGCGTGGTGGTGGGCAGTTCCAGGTGCTCGGCGATTTCCCCGGCGAAGGCACCTTCGGGCGCGCGTTCGACCAGCCAGCGGTGCACCGCCAGCCGGTGCGGCTGGGCCAGGGCGGACAGGGCGGCGAGGGCCTGGTTCGTTTTCATTGTTCCAGACTAATGAAATAGTATGACGGTTCCAAGAGCCGCGAGACCATGCCCCGGCGCCATGACCGAATCCACCCCCGCCATCGGCTTTTTCGAGCGCTACCTCACCATCTGGGTGTTCCTGTGCATGGGCCTGGGCACGCTGATCGGGCTCAAGGCCCCGGCCCTGGCCCAGGTCGTGGGCGGCATGGAGGTCGCGCGGGTGAACCTGCCGGTCGGCGTGCTGATCTGGGTGATGATCATCCCGATGCTGATGAAGATCGACTTCGGTGCGATCGGCGAGATCTACCAGCACCGCGCCGGCATGGCGGTCACCCTGTTCGTGAACTGGGCGGTCAAGCCGTTTTCGATGGCGCTGCTGGGCTGGATCTTCGTCAAGCATGTGTTCGCCGACTGGCTGCCCGCCGACCAGCTCGACAGCTACATGGCCGGCCTGATCCTGCTGGGCGCCGCGCCCTGCACCGCGATGGTGTTCGTCTGGAGCAACCTGTGCCGGGGCAACGCCAACTTCACGCTCACCCAGGTGGCGGTGAACGACCTGGTGATGGTCTTCGCCTTCGCGCCGATCGTGGCGCTGCTGCTGGGCGTGTCCTCGATCCCGGTGCCCTGGGACACGCTGCTGCTTTCGGTGCTGATGTACATCGTCATTCCCCTGGCGATCGCGCAGTTCCTGCGGGCGCGGCTGCTGCGCCAGGGCGACGACGCATTGCAGGCGGTGCTTCGGCGGTTTGCACCGGTGTCGATCGTCGCGCTGCTGGCGATGCTGGTGCTGCTGTTCTCCTTCCAGGGCAAGGCGATCGTCGCCCAGCCGCTGGTGATCGGCATGCTGGCGGTGCCGATCCTGCTGCAGACGCTGTTCATCGCCGCGCTGGGGTATGGCCTTAACCGCCGCCTGCGGGTTCGCCACGACATCGCCGGTCCGTCGACGATGATCGGCGCTTCGAATTTCTTCGAGCTGGCCGTCGCCGTCGCGATCGTGCTGTACGGCTTCGAGTCGGGCGCGGCCCTGGCTACCGTGGTCGGCGTGCTGATCGAGGTGCCGGTGATGCTGTGGCTGGTGCGCGCGGTCAACTCGTCGCGCAGCTGGTACGAACGCCCGGCGAAAGCGGCGTCGGCAGGCCGCTGATGTCCGGGATCTTCGCCACCTTCCTGCGCCTGGGCCTGACCTCCTTCGGGGGTCCGATCGCCCACGTTGGCTATTTCCGGGAAGAATTCGTCGTGCGGCGGGCCTGGCTGTCGGAGGCCGGCTTCGCCCAGCTGCTGGCCATTGCCCAGGCGCTGCCGGGCCCGGCCAGCAGCCAGCTGGGCTTTGCGGTCGGTTTGCTGCGCGGAGGTTGGATCGGCGGCGTGCTGGCCTTCATCGGGTTCACGCTGCCCTCGGCTCTGCTGCTGTTCGGGCTGGCGGTGCTGGCGCCCCGGCTTGACGGTCCCGCGGCGGAGGCAGTGCTGCAGGGCCTGAAACTGGTGGCGGTGGTCGTGGTGGCGCACGGCCTGGTCGGCATGGTGCGCAGCCTGGTTCCGGATTTTCCCCGGGCGGCCCTGGCCGGGCTGGCGCTGGCCGTGATGCTGGCGGGCGCTCCCGCGTGGGGGCAACTCGTGCTGATAGCGGCCGGCGGATTGCTGGGGACGTGGCTGTGCCGGCGCGCGCCCCGGCTTCCTGTGGGCGAACTGGCCGTCGGCTACGGCCGGCGCAGCGCCTGGACGCTGCTCGCACTGTTCGTGCCGGGGCTCGTACTGGCCCTGCTGGTTGCCGGCGGGCCCGCGTCGCCCGTCGCGCTGGCCGGCGCATTCTACGAGGCCGGCGCGCTGGTGTTCGGCGGTGGCCACGTCGTACTGCCCCTGCTGGAACAGTCCACGGTGGCCACCGGCTGGGTGGGCGAGCAGGACTTCCTTGCAGGCTACGGCGCGGCGCAGGCGGTGCCGGGGCCGATGTTCGCGCTGGCCGCCTACCTGGGCGCGATCGTGCCGACCGGGCAGGCGCCCGTGATCGGCGCCGGGCTGGCCTTGTTCGCCATCTTCCTTCCGGGCCTGTTGCTGATGGCGGCGCTCTTGCCCCTGTGGTCAGGGCTGGCCAGCCGGTCCTGGGCACCCGCCGTGATCGCCGGGATCAACGCCGCGGTGGTGGGCCTGCTGGCCGCTGCCTTCGTGGGCATCGTGCTGCCCGCGGGGGTGCGCGGCGGCCCCGACGCGGCGCTGGCCCTGCTGGGCCTGGTGCTGCTGGCCTCGGGTCGCGTGAGCGTGCTGTGGGTGCTTGCTGCGCTTGTTGGCGGCAGCGTCGTGTTGCAGGCTGCAACCGGCGTGCCGTGAGTGGCGGCAGCTGAACCGGACCGCGGTGTATGTTGCCCAGCGCACGGAGCTTGCGGCGAAGCGGGGTAGAGTCAACCGACGGGCGTGGATCGGCGCGCGCAGGCATGGCAGCCACGGCCAAAGGACTAGGAAAAGTGCAGTCGAAAACGTTTCCCATTGTCTGCGTTGGCGGCTCGGCGGGCGGCCTCAATGCCTATATCCGCCTGCTCAAGAACCTTCCGGCCGAACTGGGCGCAGCGGTCGTCATCGTCAACCACATGCGCACCCTGCCCACGCGGCTGCACGAAATCCTGCCCAACTACACCCGCATGCCGGTTGAGCTGATCACCGACCAGCTGATCATCGAGCCCAACCATGTGTACATCATCCCGGCCAACCGGGACCTGCATGTCGCCGATGGGGAATTCAGCCTCAAGCCGATTTCCAAGCCGCGCGGCTGGCCGGATGTGATCACGGTCTTCCTGCGCTCCCTGACCCGCTTCTGGGACGGCAAGCTGGTCGCCGTGATCGTGTCGGGCTATGACGGCGATGGCGCCGATGCCCTGTGCGGCATCCAGCAGGTCGGTGGCATCACCATCGCGCAGACCCTGAACACGGCGAGCCAACCGGACATGCCCGAGAGCGCCATCGCCAGTGGCTGCATCGACCTTGTCCTGGCGCCGGAGGACATCGCGGTGGAGCTGGTGCGGATCGCGGGCGCGGAAGCCTAGTTCACGCCATCGAGCAGGCGGTCCATTTCCCGCCGGACCAGGGCGTAACACTCGCAGGATCCGGCCTCCAGGCCGGCCCTGTCGAGCGCGGAAATATGGCCGCGGCGGTAGCTGATGAGTCCCGCGCGCTGCAGCTTGCCGGCGGCTTCGGTGATCGACTCGCGCCTTACCCCGAACATGCCGGCGACCATTTCCTGGGTCATCAGCAGTTCGCTGGAAGGCAGCCGGTCGAGTGTCATCAGCAGCCAGCGGCACAGTTGTTGGTCCACCGAATGGTGGCGCGTGCAGACAGCGGTCTGGCTGATCTGCACGATAAGGGCCTGGGTGTACAGCAGGAGCAGGCGCTGCAGGGCCTCGGCGCGCTTGAATTCGTCCCGGAGCATGCGGGCGTCGAGCCTGTACGCATGGCCGGCCGTCTGCACCACGGCCGATGTCGTGGTGGTGTCCCCGCCCAGGAAAAGCGACACCGAGACGACACCTTCATTGCCGACCCCCGCCACTTCGCAGGAAGCGCCGGAGCGGGTGAGGTAGTGCAGGGAAACGATGGCGGTGGTGGGGAAATAAGCGAAGCGGGTCGCCTCGTTCGGTCCGTGCAGGATGTCACCCACCTTGAGCGCAACCAGCACCAGGTGGTCCGCCAGGGCTTCAAGGGCCGGGGCCGGCAGTGCAGCCAGCAGCCTGTTCTGGGTCGGGCTGCCCTGGCTGGTCAGGGGGCGGGATTGGCTCATTGCCGCTTGATGCCGTGCACGTGGCCATCCGCGAGCACTTCGACGCCGACGCCCCGGTAGCCGATGAAGGTGCAGGACCGGTTGAACATCGGCTCGCCGCTGACACGGAACTGCTGTCGCGAGCCATCGGCGTTGGTCCGGTGCAGGAGGAAATCGAGGAAGGGCTGGCGCGCGGCGATGGCGGCGAGCAGGGTCTCGCGTTCCGTCTCGTCCCAGCCATGCGCCGGGGTGCCGGCGGCTTCGGTCGCCAGGGGTTCGACCTGGAGGCCAAGCATTTCAAGCACGGGACCGGAAACCTTGCCGAAGTGCCCCTGCTCGTCCTGTTCCCAGTACCAATCGGTGGCCAGTTCGGTGAGGCTGCGGAACCGGGCCTCGCTTTCGCGAAGTTCGGCGGTGCGCTCCTGGACCTTCTCTTCAAGTATCTTGTTCTGGTCCTCGAGCTTGCCGTAGAGGATCCGCACCTCGAGCATGTTGCGGATGCGCGTCCTGGCTTCCACCAGGTCGAAGGGCTTGCTGATGAAGTCCCGCGCGCCGCATTCCAGGGCACGCAGCTTGTGGCCAGGCTGCGCGGTGACCACCAGTACCGGCAGGTAGTCGTCGGCATCGTTGGTCTTGAGTGCTTCCATTACCTGGAAGCCATCCATGCCCGGCATCTGCAGGTCCAGCAGGATCAGGTCGTAGGGATGCCTGCGGTGCAGCGCGCAGACCTCCTGCGGATCCATGGTGGAGTCCACCTGCAGATAACCCGCGTCGCAAAGCAGCTGGCTCAGCAGGGCGATGTTGTCCTCCTGGTCATCCACCAGCAGGACGCGGGCAGCGAGAATTTCGGATTCCGAAACCTTCATTGCTGTTCCCTCCCGGTTGTGGGACTCGCCGCGCAGGCAGAGAACTCCATGGCCTTGTCCAGCGTGTCCATGAACTCATCGACCTTGATCGGCTTTGTGATGTAGGCGAAAAAACCGTCCTGCAGGCCGCGTTCGATATTCCCGGCGCTGGCATCGGCGCTGAGCGCCACCACCGGGATGTGCGCGGTCGCGGGGTCCCGGGCGAGCCTTTTCATCGTTTCGGTGCCGCTGATGCCAGGCAAGTGCAGGTCCATCAGGATGACGGCGGGAACCGCCGCCCGGGCGATCTCGACGCCCCGGCTGCCGTCCATTGCCGTCAGCAGGCGCAGGTCCGGCCGTCGCGCGATGATGGCTTCCACCAGCGCCAGGTTCGCCGGGTTGTCCTCCACGTACAGCAGCTTGCGCAGGGGTGCGTAGATTCGACCCCTCGCCGGTTTCGCGGACCTGGCTTGCCGGGCGTCCGGGTTTTCGGCGTCTTCGGCCGCCGGGTTGAACTCGACCCAGAACACGCTGCCCTCGCCGACGATGCTCCGCACGCCGATGGCGCCCCCCATCATTTCGACGATGAGTTTGGACACCATCAGGCCGATGCCCGTGCCCTGCTCGCGGCCGGCGTCCTTTCCGAGGCGGCTGAAGGGCTGGAAGAGCTGCCCGATATCGTCCTCGGACAGCCCGTGCCCGGAATCCGTGACGCTGATGCGCACCCGTCCTTCCCCGGTAAGGACCCAGTCCACCGCCACGGTGCCTTCGGCCCGGTTGTACTTGATGGCGTTGGAAAGAAGGTTGTTGAGAACCTGCTTCACGCGCTTGCGGTCGGCGTGGACAGGGAGCGGGGCGTGTTCCTGCGGAAACCTCATGTGGATCCCGCGCGACTTCGCCTGTTGTTCAACCATGGCCTGGCATTCGCGCATGACCTCGTCCAGCGACACCGAAGCCATGGACAGCGACGGCCTTCCGGATTCGATGACCGCGAGGTCGAGGATTTCGTCGACCAGCGCCAGCAGGTACCAGCCCGCCTTCAGGATGTAATCGACATTACGTTCCTGGACGGGCGTCGGCGTCGGTGAACCCGACTTGATCAGCTGGGCGAAGCCGAGCACCGCATTGAGCGGGGTGCGCAGCTCATGGCTCATGTTCGACAGGAACTCCGACTTGGCCCGGTTGGCCTTGTCTGCGGCCGCCTTGGCCTCGCGCAGCCTTATTTCGACCTGCATGCGCTCGGTGATGTCGTTGAACACGATGGCGACCCTGCGGCTCTCGGGCCCGCCGAGCCGGGAGGCGTGCACGTCGAACC
This sequence comes from uncultured Arenimonas sp., assembly GCA_964643705.1. Classification (GTDB taxonomy): domain Bacteria; phylum Pseudomonadota; class Gammaproteobacteria; order Xanthomonadales; family Xanthomonadaceae; genus Arenimonas. The sequence goes on from CAZXTV010000035.1 coordinate 6,497, forward strand.
AGCGGCCCTCGGGGCCCTGCGCCTCATCGACCATGCGCACCGGTTCACCGGTCAGGGCCACTTCGCCGTAGGTTTCGAGCCAGTGCCCACTGTCCCCGGGCTTTAGCTCCTGGATGCGTTTGCCGGCCGCACGGTGCAGTCCGGACTGCCGTTCGAAGCTGGGATTGGTTTGCAGGAACCGGTAATCGACCGGATTCCCGGCCTGGTCGAAGATCATCTCGATGATGCAGAAACCCTCGTCTATCGAGTTGAACAGCTTGTGGTAGTTCTCGCCGCTTTCGATCAGGGCCAGCTCGGCGACCTTGCGGGCGGTGATGTCGCTGAAGACCTCCCGCAGTTCGGTGTCGCCGTCGAGGTTGATCGCCGCGGTGGCCGACCATTGCGCCCACAGGGCCCGGCCGTCCCGCCGGGTAAGCCGCAGTTCGCACGACTGCGGTTCACCGCTTTCGAGCAGCTTCTTGCTTTGCAGGTAGTGGAGATCGGCATCCTCCGGGTGGATGAAATGGCTCCATCGTTGCCCAAGCAGTTCGCTGCGGGTCGTGCCCAGCAACCTGGCGGCGGTCAGGTTGGCCTGCATGATCTGCCCCTGCCTGCTGACGCTGCAGTAGCCCACCGGAGCCAGGTCATAGAGGTCGAAGTAGCGTGCACGTTCGAAGTCCAGGGCGACGTGGGCGTCGCGCAGCTCCTCGTTCTGCATCTCCAGTTCGATCTGGTGGACCTGCAGGTCGTGAAGCACCTTGCGGGCGGCTTCCGGGGTCAGCGAGTCGATGTCGGCCAGCAATGGGTCTGGCGTCCTGAGCAGCCGGGCTTCTGCCTGCTGCCGCAGCGACAGCGGCGACATGGCGGAAGCCACGCCGTCCTGGGAGGTCGAAGGCTTTTCCGGTCCGGCATGCTCGCGTTTGTCGGTCACCGCGATTCCCCTCCCGCTTTTCGTTCGGTGGTGGCGATGGCATAGATTTCGCCGGCTTGATCCACCAGGGCCGTGGAGATGATGGAGACCTTGATCACCGCGCCCTTCTTGGTGATGCGCTGGGTGCGGTAGGGTTCGAGCACTTCGGCCTGGCTGAGCTGCCGGAGCGTGGCCAGGGCTTCTTCGCGCAGGGGTTCGGGGATGCGCTGCCTGACGTTCATCTGCAGCGCCTCGGCTTCGGTCCAGCCATACATTCTTTCGGCGCCCGGGTTCCAGGCCAGGATGCGTCCGGCCAGGTCCTGCACCGTGATCGCGTCGTGCGCGTCCCGGACCACCACGGCCAGCCGCAGCTGTTCGTTGGCCTTGTGTAGTTGCTCGCGCGTCCTGACCGCCTCGGTGATGTCGATGAACGAGATCACCGCGCCTTCGATCACGTTGTCGAGCGTGCGGTAGGGCAGGATTCGCATGGTGTGCCACTTGCCGTTGGTGGTCCGTACTTCCACGGTCTTGGGTGCCAGCGAGTTGAGAACCTCCCGGACGTCTTCGGAAAGGCTGTCGTAGCCGACCATGTTCGAGACGATATGGCTGACCGGCCTGCCGACGTCGCCTTGGATCAGGTTGATGATGGCGCTGGCGGCCGGGGTGAAGCGCAGGATGCGCAGCTCGTGGTCCACGAACACGGTGCCGATGCCGGTGCCGGCCAGCAGGTTGTTCATGTCGTTGTTGGCGCGCGAGAGGTCGGCGACCTTGGTCTGCAGCTCGATGTTGACCGTGTTCAGTTCTTCGTTGACCGACTGCAGTTCTTCCTTGGAGGTTTCCATTTCCTCGTTGGTCGACTGCAGTTCCTCGTTGACCGACTGCATTTCTTCGATCGAGGACTTGAGCTCCTGCGTGGAGATGTCGAGCTCCTCCTGGGCGCTGGAAAGGAATTCGTCCTTGGTGCGCAGCTCGTTCAGGAGTTCCGAAATGCGCTGCTCGGCATCGGTTTCCGAGTCCGGCGTGCCGGCCAGGGCTTCGCCGCCTGCCGGGACGGCCGCCTGCGGCTGGGTTTCCGGCTCCGCAACGTCTTCCAGGATGGCGAGGTAGAGGCAGGATCCCGTTGGCGTCGGTACCGGGCAGACGGTCAGGTTGACGAAGCTGAAGTGGCCGTTGGTTTTTACCCGCAAGCCGGGGCAATGTACGTTTTCCCTCGCGGCGGCCGACTTCTTCAGGGCCTTGGCAAGCTCGCGCCGCAGGCCTTCGCGGGCCATCTTGAGGATATTGCTGACGCCCGGTTCGCCCGGCGCCGGCTCGAGGTACATGCCGGTGCGGCCGTACAGGTAGAAGATGTCGCCCCGTTCATTGACCAGGGCGCTGGTGGGTGCCAGCTGGCGCAGCAGCGCCTGCTCGGTCAGCTCGCGCATGGGCAGTTTGGCGGGACTGGCCGCCCTTTGGCCCGGGGTCCTGGACGCGGATTCCAGGTCCACCATCGGCAGGGGCGGCAGCCGGTGCGTCAATGCGCCGCGGCCCCGGGCGCGTGCTTCTTCGTTGCGTTGGTAGAGCTTCGCCTTTCGGTCGAGCACGGCGAAGGATTCGCTGAACTCACCCACGCCTTCGGACGTCCCCAGGAACAGCACCCCGCCTGGGCGCAGGGCGTAGTGGAACAGCGGGATGACCTTCTTCTGCAGCGAGACGTTCAGGTAGATGAGCACGTTGCGGCAGGTGAGCAGGTCGAGCCTGGAGAACGGCGGATCCTTGATGATGTCGTGCTCGGAGAACACCAGCATGTCGCGCAGGCTCTTGTGCACGCGGAAGGCGCCGCCGTCGGCGTCGGCGCTGAAGTAGCGCGCCAGCCGCTGCGGGGTGATGTCGGCGGCGATGTTGGCCGGATAGATGCCGGCGCGGGCCGTCGCGATGGCCCGGCTGTCGATGTCGGTGGCGAAGATCTGCACTGCGTAGTGCTGCTTGAGCTTTTCCATGCACTCCTGCAGCAGGATGGCGATGGAATAGGCCTCTTCGCCGGTGGAACAGCCAGCGCACCAGACGCGGATGGGCGAGCCCACGGGCTTGTCGGCGAACAGCCTCGGCAGGACCTGTTCCTCGAGCACCTTGAAGGCCTCGGGGTCCCTGAAGAAATTGGTGACGCCGATCAGCAGGTCGCGGAACAGCGCCTCCACTTCGGCCGGCGTCTGCTGCAGGAACCTGACGTAGGCGTCCAGCACGTCGATCTGGTGCACGGCCATGCGCCGCTCGACGCGGCGGTTGATGGTGCTGGGCTTGTACTGGGAAAAATCGTGCCCGGTCTGGGCGCGCAGCAGCACGAAGACCTTCTTGAGGGCGCTCTCGGCATGCGGCGTTTCGGTGGCGGCCGGGACGCGCGCGTGGCCGAAGGCATGCCTGGCGAACGCGATGAGGCGGGCGGGCATTTCCGCCGGAGGCAGCTGGTAGTCGACCAGGTCGGTGGCGATCGCACTGAGCGGCATGCCGTCGAATTCAGTGGACGCAGGGCTTTGCGCCATGACCATGCCGCCGCTGCCCTTGATGGCGCGCACGCCCTGGGTGCCGTCGCTGCCGGTGCCCGACAGCACCACGCCGATGGCGCGTTGGCCCTGGTCCTGGGCGAGGGAACGGAAGAAGAAATCGATCGGCAATCGCTGGCCCCGCGGCGCCGACGGCTCGAAAAGCTGCAGCGTCCCGTTCAGGAACGCCATGTCGTGGTTGGGCGGGATGATGTAGACGCAGTTGGGCTGCACGACCACGCCGTCATCGACATCGAACACCGGCATGTTGGTGCAGCGCCGGATAAGCTCGCTGAGCATGCTCTTGTGGTCCGGAGCCAGGTGCTGAACGAGCACGAAGGCCATGTCCGGGAGGTCGCCCTCGGGCATGCCGGAGAAAAAGGCCTCGAACGCCGCCAGTCCGCCCGCCGAGGCGCCGATGCCGACCACCGGGAAACCCGCGTTGGGCTGGCTTCCCGGATCGCCGGCCGGCGTGCCGGTCGGATCGGGTCCGGCCACGGGGGCCGGAGGGCGCTTTTTCCTGCTGGTCTTGCCGGTGGCCATGCTTCCTTCCCGGCACCTGAAGGCGTGCCTTTGGAACAGGTTACACCTTGCCGGCAGGCTTGCGCCGTGCGCCCTCCGGGGAAGGTCAGGCCTCGGCTTCGTCCTTGTAGGCATCGACCGGGATGCAGGCACACATCACGTTCTTGTCGCCATAAACGTTGTCCACGCGGGCCACCGGCGGCCAGTACTTCTGCTGGCGCAGGCTGGCCAGCGGGAAGGCGGCGAGTTCACGCGGGTAGGCGTGGGTCCACTCGCTGGCGGTGACCGCGGTGGCGGTGTGCGGGGCGTTGCGCAGCGGGTTGTCCTCGCGGTCGAGCTTGCCTTCCTCGACGGCGCGGATTTCGTCGCGGATCTGGATCATCGCGTCGATGAAGCGGTCGAGTTCGTGCAGGGATTCGCTTTCGGTCGGCTCGACCATCAGCGTGCCGGCCACCGGGAAGCTTAGCGTCGGCGCGTGGAAGCCGAAGTCGATCAGGCGCTTGGCCACGTCCTCGGCGCTGATGCCGGTGCTGTCCTTGATCGGGCGCAGGTCCAGGATGCACTCGTGCGCCACCAGCCCGTTGCGGCCGGTGTAGAGCGTCTTGTAGTGCGGTGCCAGGCGGCGGGCGATGTAGTTGGCGTTGAGCAGGGCGACCTGGGTGGCCTTGCGCAGGCCGTGGGCACCCATCAGGGTGATGTACATCCAGCTGATCGGCAGGATCGAGGCGCTGCCGAAGGTCGCGGCGCTGACCATGCCGACGTCGCCGCGGCCGCCCAGGGCCTTGGGCAGGAAGGGCGCCAGGTGGGCCTTCACGGCGCAGGGGCCGACGCCCGGGCCGCCGCCGCCGTGGGGAATGCAGAAGGTCTTGTGCAGGTTCAGGTGGCTCACGTCCGAACCCCACTTGCCGGGCTTGGCCAGGCCGACCAGGGCGTTCATGTTGGCGCCGTCGGTGTAGACCTGGCCGCCGTGCTGGTGCACGACCTCGCAGATCTCGACCACGTCCTCTTCGAAAACGCCGTGCGTGGACGGGTAGGTGATCATCAGCGCCGCCAGGCGTTCGGAGTATTTCTCGGCGTTGCGGCGGATGTCGGCCAGGTCGACGTTGCCGTTGGCATCGCACTTGGTCACCACCACGGTCATGCCGCACATCTGCGCCGACGCCGGGTTGGTGCCGTGCGCCGATTCCGGGATCAGGCAGATGTCGCGTTCGGGATGGCCGTTGGCGCGATGGTAGGCGCGGATCGCCAGCAGGCCGGCGTATTCACCCTGGGCGCCGGAATTGGGCTGCAGGCTGACGGCGTCGTAGCCGGTGCACTCGACCAGCATGGCCTCGAGCGTGTCCACCAGTTCGCGGTAGCCCGCGGCCTGGTCGCCCGGCGCCAGCGGATGGATGTTGGCGAACTCCGGCCAGGTCACCGGGATCATCTCGGCGGTGCCGTTGAGCTTCATCGTGCAGCTGCCCAGCGGGATCATGGTGCGATCCATCGCCAGGTCCTTGTCGGCCAGCGAACGCATGTAGCGCAGCAGCTCGTGTTCGCTGTGGTGGGTGTTGAACACCGGGTGGAGCATGAAGTCCGATTCGCGGCGCAGCGCCGTGGGCAGTGCGTCGGCCGTGGCGACGTCAAGTGCGTCGATATCCTCGATCCGGGCGCCGAACAGCTTCGCCAGCGCCAGCACATCTTCACGCGTGCTGGTTTCGTCCAGGCTGATGGCCAGGCTGCGGCCGTCGATGCGGCGAAGGTTGATGCGCGCGGCGGCGGCCCGGGCATGCACGGCGTCGGCATCAACGCCGGTGACGTGCAGGGTGTCGAAGAAGCCGGTGCCCACTTCCACGTCGGCCTTGCGCAACGCCGTCGCCAGCAGCGCGGCCAGTCGATGGGTGCGGGTGGCGATGCGGCGGATGCCGTCGGGGCCGTGGTAAACGGCGTACATGGAGGCCATGACCGCCAGCAGCACCTGCGCGGTGCAGATGTTGGACGTGGCCTTCTCGCGGCGGA
>CAZXTV010000036.1:0-12198 GCA_964643705.1 uncultured Arenimonas sp.
CGTCGAAGGTGCCCATCTGGGCGCCGCGGCGACCGCCGGCCGACGAGACCGTGAAACACATCTTGTCGTAGATATCCATGAACGACAGCGGGCCCGAGGTATAGGCGCCGGCGCCGGACACATAGGCGCCGCGCGGGCGCAGCGTCGAAAATTCGTAGCCGATGCCGCAGCCGGCCTTCAGGGTGAGGCCGGCCTCGTGGACCTTGCCCAGGATGTCGTCCATCGAGTCGGTGATGGTGCCCGACACGGTGCAGTTGATGGTGCTGGTGGCCGGCTTGTGCTCGAGCGCGCCGGCGTTGGACGTGATGCGGCCAGCCGGGATCGCCCCGCGGCGCAGCGCCCAGAGGAACCGTTCATACCAGTACTTGCGCTTCTCGGCCGTGGGCTCGGCGTCGGAAAGCGCGCGCGCGACGCGCTGGTAGGTGTGGTCGATGGTGGCGTCCACCGGCTCGCCACGCTTGGTCTTGAGGCGGTACTTCTTGTCCCAGATGTCCTGGGACGCCGGCTGCATTTCGATCTCCTGCGCCGCTTTGCTCTTTACCGCCTCCAGGCGAACCGTGCTCATAAGTCCTTTCTTCCTCCCGGGGCGCCCCTCGGGAAGGGCGCCTTTGTCTACGTTCTTATCGGGTCCAGCCGGCCCGGAATCCGGGGGAAGCGTCACCCGCCCGCGGGGCCTTGCCCCGTGGCTTGTGTGATGTCCGTTCCGGTTTCCGCATGCCGTCTCGCCTTCGCGTCGTGCTTGCTTGCCACCCCGCGCCTTGAACCCAAGGCCTTGGGGCCGCCCCCCGCTGCCAAACACAAGATGTAGTGGCAACGGTAGGCAAAACTACCCCTGCCCGGGAGGGCTGTCAACCGCCCGGGCACCCGGGCGGCGGGGCGGGAAATTTCAATCCCATCAATCATTTCCCCCTTGGACCTGTGCTTGTCCTGAAATTCTCCCGGTCCACGTTGGGTCGCTGCTTCCGGGGGTCGGCCCGCGCGCCGCGAGGCCGCCCGCACCCCTTGTCCAGCCGCCGTTGGGACGCCATCTGGTATCAATCGCGGGCTGCCGACCCGCCCCGGAGACCCGCCTGATGCGTTTGCCCACCGTCGCCGCCCTGCTGATCGCCGCCCTCGCCGGGGCCGGGGCCGCCCACTGGCTGGCCCAGCCGGCCACGCCCGATCCCGCCGCCCCGTCGGCCGTACCCAGCCGCGGCGACCAGGCCCTGGTGCGGGCCGCCGAACTGGCCTTGCCGCGCGCGGCCTACGCCGCCCTGCCGGTCGAAGTGGACGGCGTCGCCCTGCCCTCGCTGGCGCCCATGCTCGAACAGGTGACCCCGGCGGTGGTGAACATCTACAGCCGCCAGGTGGTGCGCGTGCGCAACCCGCTGGCCGAACTGTTCGGCATGCCGGGCATGCCCCAGCAGCAGCGCCAGCAGTCCCTGGGTTCGGGCGTGATCGTCGACGCCGAACGCGGCCTGGTGCTGACCAACCACCACGTCATCGAAAACGCCGACCAAGTGTCGGTCACCCTGGCCGACGGGCGCACCTTCGAGGCCGAATTCATCGGCTCGGACCCGGACACCGACGTCGCCGTCATCCGCATCCCGGCCGAAGAACTGGTGGCCATCGCGCTGGCCGATTCCAGCGGCCTGCGGGTCGGTGATTTCGTGGTGGCCGTGGGCAATCCCTTCGGCCTGGGCCAGACCGTCACCAGCGGCATCGTTTCGGCCGTGGGCCGCAGCGGCCTGCAGGGGCTGGGCTACCAGAACTTCATCCAGACCGACGCATCGATCAACCCGGGCAACTCCGGCGGCGCGCTGGTCAACCTGCGCGGCGAACTGGTCGGCATCAACACCGCCAGCTTCAACCCGCGCGGCAGCGCCGCCGGCAACATCGGCCTGGGCTTCGCGATCCCGGCCAACCTGGCCGACGAGGTCAAGCGCCAGCTGCTGGCCTACGGCGAAGTACGCCGCGGCAGCCTGGGCCTGGACAGCGAAGACCTGAACCCGCGCCTGGCCGAACAGCTGGGCCTGCCGGCCAACCAGCGTGGCGCCGTGGTCACCCGGGTCTACCGCGGCTCCCCCGCCGAAGCCGCCGGCGTGCGCCCCGGCGACCTGGTGGTGGCCGCCAACGGTACCCGCGTCGACAGTTCCCAGGCCCTGCGCAACCTCGAAGGCCTGCTGCCCGTGGACGAACAGGTGCGCCTGGACCTGCTGCGCGAGGATCGCCGGATCAATGTCCAGGCAAGGCTGAAGGCGCGCACCACGGAAATCGACGGCGCCGAGCTTGACCCGCGCCTGGCCGGCGCGACCCTGGCCGAACTGCCCGAGCGTTTCCGCCAGCGTGGCTGGTATGGCGTGGTCGCCAGCAAGGTGGACGCCGACAGCCGCGCCGCCCGCAGCGGCCTGCGCCCCGGCGACTACATCCTGGGCGTGAACCAGCGTCGCGTGGACGACCTGCCGGCCTTCCGCGACCGGATGCAGGAGCCGCCGAAAACCCTTCAGCTGGACGTGCGCCGGGGTGGCCGGACGGGCTTCCTGCGCATGGAATGAAGCCACGCCGTCCCCGACATACGGTGTAAGGTGAACACGTCGCCCCAGAGGAGTCCCCCCATGAATCCTGCACAGCAAACAAGCGCCCGCCACATCGACCAGGCCAAGGAAAACCTGGGCGACGCCCGCGACGCCCTCAAGTCCGGCGTCGACGAAGCCCTGGAAGCCGGCGCCGCCGCCGCGTCCGAGGCGCGCGCGGAAATCAACGAACAGCTCGAAGGCCTGATGGAACAGGGCCGCGGCATGCTCAACCAGGCCGAAGACCTGATCCGAAGCAAGCCGCTGGCGTCCTTCGGCGTGGCCTTCGCCGCCGGTTACCTGATCGCTGCGCTGACGCGCCGCAAGTAAAGCCCCACCATGACCGACGCGGATCCGCGCGCCGGCGAAGGCGCTGGCAAGCTCGGCGACGATGCCCAGGCGGTGCTTTCGGCCGCCACTGCCACCGCCAGCGCCTACTACGGCACGCTGCGCTCGCTGCGCGAGCTGTTCCTGGCCGAAGTCGGGCTGGCCCGCCATGCCCTGACCCAGGCCATGGTGTTGCTGATGCTGGCGACGGTGATGGTGGCCACCACCTGGGGCCTGCTCACGGCCCTGATCGTCGCCGCCATCCGCAACACCGGGGCGTCCTGGACGCTCGCGATCGCAGTGCCCTTGCTGCTTAGCGTGATCATCGGCGCGGTAGCCGCCTACCGCGCCCACGGCCTGATGCGGCACCTTGATTTCGAAGCCACCCGCCGGCAGGTGAAGCTGGGCATCAAGGGCCTGCCCTCCGACCCGCCACAGGCCGACGACCAGGGGACCGCCCCGTGAAACTGCACGAACGCCTGGCCGCCGTGCACGAAGCCGAAACGCTCTGCATCCTGCGGCGGATGCAGATCAGCGATTCGCGCGAACACCTGCGCCACGAACTGCACCGCAGCGCCACGCCCACGCGCATCCTGGTTTCCGGCGCCGCCCTGGGCTTCGCGGTCGGCCTGAAGGAACCCAAGGGCGCGCACCAGTCGCTGGCCGGCAAGGTGCTCGGTGGCCCGGTGTTTTCGATGGTGCTCGAGGCCGTGCTGCCCGGCCTGCTGGCGGGCGTCACCGCCGCCGCCGGCCTGCAGTCGGCCGAGGAAGATGCAGACGAAGATGTCGAGGCCCACGCGATGGCCGAAGCCGAGGCGCAAGCCGAAGCCGAAGCCGCGGCTGAAGAAGCCGCCCGCGCCGAAGAGGTGGCTGAAAAAAAGGCAGTGAAAGCAGCCGCGGCCAGGAAAGCCCGGGCCGCCAAGGCCGCAAGGGCGCGCGATGGCACGGCGTAGGCGCCTGGGCGGCAGCCCGGAATCGCGCAACGTGTCGGGGGATGCCGCACCGCAGGCCCCGGACCGCCCCGAATCCGGGCCCGGGCCCGGGCCGGCGCAGCGTCGCGACCAGGCGCGGCCCCTGTGGCTGCTGGTCATCGCGGCCCTGCTCTACACCTGCTACCTGGCCAGCAGCCTGATCCTGCCGATCGTGGTGGCTGGCTTCTTCGCGCTGCTGCTGGCCCCGCTGATGCGGCGCGCACCGCTGCGCTGGCTGCCGCGCGCGGTGTCGGCGGTGCTGCTGGTGGTGGCAATGCTGGGAACCATTGGCGCGGTGGGCACCTTCCTGGCGGCGCCGGCGGCCGAGTGGGTGCGCAAGGTGCCCTTCGTGATGCGCGACGCAGCGCCAAAGCTGCAGCAGATGATCGAACCCTTCAACCAGGCCAACCGCGCGCGTGAGTCCCTGGGCAGCCTCACCAAGGAACCGGGCAACAGCAACGATGCGGTGGTGGTGCAGCCTCCGCAGCCGGACCTGATCGAAGCCGTACCGGGCATCGTCGGCCCGATGCTGGCGGTGATCCTGCTGACCTTCAGCTTCCTGGTGTTCGGGGACGACGTGCTGCGCAAGCTGCTTGCCCTGCGGCCGACCCGTGCCCACAAGAAGCTCACGGCCGGGATCGTCCAGCAGATCCAGTCCGACCTGTCGCGCTACATGCTGACCATCACCGGCACCAGTTCGGTCCTGGGCCTGGCCACGGTGGGCTGGCTGTGGTGGCTGGGCGTGCCCGACCCCTTGCTCTGGGGCGTGCTGGCCGTGGCCCTGAACCTGACGCCGATCGTCGGCCCGCTGGTGATGTTCCTGCTGCTTTCGCTGGTCGGCCTGTCGCAGTTCGACACGATCGGTACGGCCATGCTGCCCGCCTTCGGGTTCATCGGCCTGAACCTGCTCGAGAGCCAATTGCTGACGCCGCTGATGCTCGGCCGGACCATGCGCATCAATCCGCTGGCCATCATCCTGTGGTTGATGATCTGGGGCTGGCTGTGGGGCATCAGCGGCCTGCTGGTGGCGGTGCCGATGCTGGTGTGCCTGAAGATCGTCGCCGACCACGTCGAGGGCTGGAAGGCCTGGTCGCGCCTGCTGGAATGACCCCGGCTTCACGGGCCCCTGCCGGGGTCGCGCGCTATCATCCACGGGTGGAAATGCTGCCCCGGGCGCTCAGCCTCGACCTCGACGACACCCTCTGGCCGATCTGGCCCTCGATCGAACGCGCCGAACGCGCGCTCGACGCCTACCTGCGCGAACACTTCCCGCGCACGGCCAACCGCTACCCGGTGCACCGCATGCGCCGGCTGCGCGAAGAAGTCGCCGCCCAACACCCGCACCTGGTGCACGACTTCACCCGCCAGCGCCTGATCTGCCTGCAGCTGGCGCTGGAACGCTCGGGCGACGACGTCGCGCGCGCCGACGACGCCTTCGAAGCTTTCTTCGCCGGCCGCAACCAGGTCGATTTTTACCCCGACGCCCTGGCCGCGCTGGCCCGGCTGTCGGCGCGCTGGCCGGTGGCCGCGCTCACCAACGGCAACGCCGACCTGGCGCGCATCGGCATCGACGGCCACTTCCGCTGTTTCATCAGCGCCCGCGACCAGGGCCATGCCAAACCCGACACGCCGATCTTCCTGGCCACCTGCGAACGCCTGGGGCAGGAACCGGCCCAGGTGCTGCACATCGGCGACGACCCGCTGCTGGACGTGATGGGCGCCCGCCGGGCCGGCCTGCGCAGCTGCTGGATCAACCGCAAGAAGGATTCCTGGCCGCTTGGACTGCCCCGGCCCGACCTGGAATTCGCTACGCTAGCCGGTCTCGCCGACTGGCTTGAATCCCACCCCGACGCCACGGAGCCACGATGAACCTGCCCGCCTGCTTCGACCGCCCCGAGTCCGCCGACAGCGCCCTGCCGCTGGTGCTGGTCGGGCGCGACGGCCTGGCGGCGTGGCGCGACGCGCAGCCGGCGCCGGTGCAGGCCTGGCTGCGGGCGAACGACTTCAGCGGCCAGCCTGGCGCCCCCCTGCTGGTGCCCGGCGCCGACGGCGAGCCGGCCTTCGCCCTGGCGGCCGTGTCCGATGCCGCCGACCCGCTGGCGCTGGCGCACCTGCCGCAGATGCTGCCGGCCGGAAGCTACCGCCTGGCCGACGCCAGCCCGCAGGCCGTGGATCCCGCACTGGCGGTGCTGGGCTGGGGCCTGGGCAGCTACCACTTCGGCCGCTACCTCAAGCCCGCGCGCGAAGTCGCCCGGCTGGTGATGCCCGGCGACGGCGAGCCCGTGGCCGAGGCCCTGGCCCAGGTCGAAGCCGCCACCCTGGTGCGCGACCTGGTCAACACGCCGACCGAACACATGGGCCCGGCCGAGCTCGAGGCCGCGGTCGCCGGCCTCGCGCGGGCCCATGGCGGCGAAACCCGCAGCGTCGTCGGCGACGCCCTCACCGACCAGAATTTCCCGGCCATCCACGCCGTCGGCCGCGCCAGCCACCGTGCGCCGCGCCTGATCGAACTCACCTGGGGCGACCCCGCGCACCCGCGCCTTGCCATCGTCGGCAAGGGCGTGTGTTTCGACACCGGCGGCCTGAACATCAAGGGCTCGGACGGCATGCGCAACATGAAGAAGGACATGGGCGGCGCCGCCCACGCCCTGGGCCTGGCCAAGCTGGTCATGGCGCGCAAGCTGCCGGTGTTCCTGCAGCTGCTGGTGCCGGCGGTGGAAAACGCCATCGGCCCCAATGCCTTCCGCCCCGGCGAAGTGCTGGCCACGCGCCAGGGCCTGAGCGTGGAAGTCGACAACACCGACGCCGAAGGCCGGCTGGTGCTGTGCGACGCACTCACCTACGCCGCCGAAGGCAAACCGGCGCTGCTGATGGACTTCGCCACGCTCACCGGCGCCGCGCGCATCGCACTGGGCCCCGACCTGCCGGCGCTGTACGCCAACGACGAAACCCTCGCCGCCGCCTACCTGGCCGCCGGCGAAGCCACCCGCGACCCGCTGTGGCGCATGCCGCTGTGGCGCCCTTACCTGCAGTACCTCAAGTCCAACATCGCCGACCTGGCGAACTCCGGCTCCACGCGCATGGCCGGCAGCATCACCGCGGCCCTGTACCTCGAGCGCTTCGTGCCCGAAGGCCAGGCCTGGAGCCACGTGGACGTGTATTCGTGGAACGACAACACCCGCCCGGGCAAACCCGCCGGCGGCGAAGCCCAGGGCCTGCGTGCGGCCTGGGAAATGCTGCGCCGGCGCTTCGGCGGCTGACCGGCCCCAGGTGACAAGCGTCACCTGCAGAAACTAACTTCCGGCACCTTGGTCGTCACCGGACGGCGGGTACACTGCCTGCCTGTCACCGGAAACCAGCTGCCATGCCTGCTTCGTCGGACCTGATCAATGAACTGCGCATCGACCGCACGGCGTCCGCCGCGCCCGGGCCGGCGCGCGGGCGCGGTCCCTGGCCCTGGGTGGCCGGCGCCGTGCTGCTGGTCGCCGTTGCGGTCGCCTTCTGGCTGCTGCGCGAAGACGCCGTGCCGGTGCGCGTGGCGGTCGCGCAAGCCGAAACCACGGGGCCGGCCTCGGCCGGCACCTCGGTGCTCGACGCCAGTGGTTACGTCACCGCCCGCCGCATCGCCACGGTGTCCTCGAAGATCACCGGCAAGGTGGACGAGGTGCTGATCGAAGAAGGCCAGGTCGTCGAAGCCGGCGAAGTGATGGCCCGGCTCGAGGCCACCGACGCCCAGGCCCAGCAGGACCTGGCGCAGGCCCGGCTCGAAGCGGCACGCAACGACGCCGGCCGTGCCGATGCCCAGCTCAAGCTTGCCCGCCAGACGCTTGCCCGCACCCGCGACCTGGCCGCGCAGAAACTCGTCGCCACCGCCGCCCTGGACCAGGCCCAGGGCGAACACGACGCGCTTGCCGCCCAGGGCCGACTGGCCCGCAGCAATATCCGCGTCGCCGAACAATCGCTGGCGCTGGCGCGCATCGGCGTCGACAACACCGTCGTGCGCGCGCCCTTCGCCGGCGTGGTGACGGTGAAGGCCGCCCAGCCGGGCGAAATGATCTCGCCGATTTCCGCCGGCGGCGGTTTCACCCGCACCGGCATCGGCACCGTGGTGGACATGGATTCGCTTGAAATCAACGTGGACGTCAACGAAGCCACCATCGGCCGGGTCAAGCCGGGCCAGAAGGTCGAGGCCGTGCTCAACGCCTATCCGGACTGGCGCATCCCGGCCCAGGTGATCGCCATCGTGCCCACCGCCGACCGCAGCAAGGCCACCATCAAGGTGCGCATCGCCCTGCTTGAACGCGACCAGCGCGTGGTGCCCGACATGGGCGTGCGCGTGTCCTTCCTGGAAGACGCCCCGCCGCCAACCGCGAACGCGCCGGTCGCCACCGGCGTCACCGTGCCGGCCGGGGTGGTGGTGCAGCGCGAGGGCCGCACCGTCGCCTTCGTCGTGCGCGAGGACCGCGCCAGCCAGCGCGAGGTGGTGGTCGCCGACGCCCGCGATGGCCGCAGCCGCGTCAGCCGCGGGCTGGCGGTAGGTGAAAAGGTGGTGCTGTCGCCGCCGGCGGAATTGGCGGACGGGGCGAAGGTTGTTGTGCAGGACTAGGTTCCAAGCTTCGGGGCTGAAGCCCCTCCCACAGAATTGAGAGATTGGTCATGACTGATTCCCTGGTGCAGATCCGCCAGCTTGCCAAGCACTACACCCGCGGCAAGCAGACCGTCGAGGTACTGCATGGCATCGACCTGGACATCCCGCGCGGCGACTTCGTGGCGCTGATGGGGCCGTCGGGTTCGGGCAAGACCACGCTGCTCAACCTGATCGGCGGCCTGGACACGCCCACCGCCGGCAGCGTCAGCGTCGACGGCAAGCGCATCGACCAGTTCAGCGGCGGCGAACTGGCCAAGTGGCGGGCCGAACACGTCGGCTTCGTCTTCCAGTTCTACAACCTGCTGCCGGTGCTCAGCGCCCAGAAGAACGTCGAACTGCCGCTGCTGCTCACCAAGATGAGCGGCGCCGAACGCGCCAAGCGCGCGCAGGTGGCGCTTACCCTGGTCGGCCTGGCCGACCGCGCCGGCCACAAGCCCAACGAACTCTCCGGCGGCCAGGAGCAGCGCGTGGCCATCGCCCGGGCCCTGGTCACCGACCCGACCCTGCTGGTCTGCGACGAACCCACGGGCGACCTGGACCGCAAGACCGCCGACGAAATCCTGGGCCTGCTGCAGGTACTGAACCGCGAGCACGGCAAGACCATCATCATGGTCACCCACGACCCCAAGGCCGCCGATTTCGCCACCCACACGGTGCACCTGGACAAGGGCCTGCTTGCCGAAGCAGACCTGGCCCACTGAGGACAGCGCCATGACCAAGACCGGATTCGTCCTGGCAAACCTGTTCCACAAGAAGACCCGCACCTCGCTCACGCTGCTTTCGGTGGTGATGGCCTTCGTGCTGTTCGGGCTGCTGCAGTCGCTCAACCTGGTGTTCAGCGCCGGCGCCGACTTCGTCGGGGCCACGCGCCTGGTCACCCAGTCGCGGGTGTCCTTCACCCAGTCGCTGCCTATGCGCATGGTGCCCGAGATGGACGCCATCCCCGGCGTGCAGCGGGTGATGTACCAGCAGTGGTTCGGCGCGGTGTACCAGGACAACCCGCAGATCTTCGCCTTCGCGGTGGACCCCGAGCGCCTGCACGAGGTTTATCCCGAATGGGTGATGCCCGAAGAGCACTGGAACGCCTTCCGCGACACCCGCACCGGCATGATCGCCGGCAAGCTGCTGGCCGAGCAGTACGGCTGGAAGGTCGGCGACCGCATCCCGATGAAGTCGAACATCTTCCCGCAGAAGAACAATTCGAAGGACTGGGAGTTCGAGCTGGTCGGTATCTTCGACGGCAAGGACGAGGAGTGGCGGCGCCAGACCGGCGGCAGCATCTACATCAACCACGCCTACTTCTCCGAAGCGGCGCTGTTCGGCGGCGGCATGGCCGGCATCTTCGTGCTGCGGCTCGAGGACCCGGAGATGGCCGAATCGATCGCCACGCTGGTCGACGAGCGTTACCTGAACTCCTCGGACGAAACCAAGACCCAGACCGAGAAGGATTTCCAGGTCGGCTTCATCAAGCAGCTCGGCGACATCGGCATGATCGTGCGCTGGATCCTGTTCGCGGTGTTCTTCACCCTGCTGCTGGTGGTGGGCAACACCATGGCCCAGAGCGTGCGCGAACGGGTGCCGCAGTTCGCCGTGTTGAAGACCCTGGGCTTCTCGGACAACAGCGTGCTGGGTTTCGTGCTGGCCGAAACCCTGGCGCTGTGCGCGATCGGTGGCCTGGTCGGGCTGGGCCTGGCGACGGCGCTGGGCGCCGTGGTCGCGCAGGCCGCCGGCCCGATGCTGCCGATCGCCGTGGACGGGCGCGTGTGGATGGCCGGCATCGTGGCCATCTTCGCGCTGTCGCTGGTGGTGGGACTATTGCCGGCGCTGCGTGCGCGCCGCCTGAAGATTGTCGACGCCCTGGCCGGGCGCTGAGGAGACTGGACCATGCTCAGGCAGATCATCGCCATCACCGGCCTGAACCTGCGGTCGATCCCGCAGCGCTGGGGCCCCTCCCTGGTCATCATCATCGGGCTGGCCGGCGTCGTCGCCGTGTTCACCGCCCTGCTGGCGATGGCCCAGGGTTTCCAGGCCACGCTCAAGGACGCGGGGCGCACCGACAACGCCATCATCCTGCGCGGTGGGTCCGGCGCCGAACTCAACTCCGGCTTCGGCGGCGACAGCGCCGAACTGATCAAGCTCGGCCCGGGCATCCGCAAGGGCAAGGACGGGCGGCCGCTGGCCGCCGGCGAGATCATCGTCATCACCGAACTGTTCAAGAAGGGCGAGACGGTGAACGGCTCGAACGTGACCCTGCGCGGCGTCGAACCGGCCTCGTTCGAACTGCGTCCGCAGCTGGAGATCATCGAAGGCCGCATGGTCGAACCCGGCCTGCGCGAGATCCTGGTCGGCGCCGGCGTCGCCCGGCAGTTCGCGGGCGTCGCGGTGGGCGAAGAGCTGCGCATGCGCGGCTCGGACTGGACCGTGGTCGGCATCTTCGAGGCCGGCGACGCCAACGACAGCGAGATGTGGGCGGACCTGGGCACGGCGCAGTCGGCCTTCAACCGCGGCAACAGCGTCAGCGGCGTGCGCGTGGGCCTGGAATCACCCGAATCGCTGGCGGTGCTCGACCAGGCGCTGTCCGCCGACAAGCGCCTGACCGTGGAAGTGCTGCAGGAACAGGCCTATTACAGCGCCCAGACCGGCCAGTTCCGGGCCATGGTCAGCGTGCTGGCCGGCGTGGTGACGCTGATCATGGGCCTGGGCGCGATCTTCGCCGCGCTCAACACCATGTACGCGGCGGTGGCCACGCGCAGCCGCGAGATCGCCACCCTGCGCGCGATCGGCTTCGGCGGCTTCCCGGTGCTGGTGTCGGTGATGATCGAAGCCGTGGTGCTGGCCTTCCTGGGCGGCCTGGCGGGTGCCTTCATCGCCTGGGCGCTGTTCGACAACCTGTCGGTTTCGACGCTGGGGCAGAGTTTCACCCAGGTGGTGTTCGCCTTCCAGGTCAGCCTTGAGCTGGTGCTGGCCGGCCTGGTGGTGGCCGTGCTGATCGGCTTCCTCGGCGGCCTGTTGCCGGCGGTACGGGCCGCGCGCCTGCCGGTGACCACGGCACTGCGCACGCAGTAGTCACCACACCGTTGCAGCCACGGACCGGCGCTTGGGCGGATAATCCCCGCCCCAGCCCGGAGCCGCCGTGACCGCCATTCCCGCTATCGACCGCAAGGGCCTGTCGGCCGCCATCGCCTCGTACGTGCTGTGGGGCGTGTTCCCGCTGTACTGGATCCTGCTCAAGCACGTGCCGTCGATGCAGATCATCGCGCACCGCATCATCTGGTGCGCGGTGTTCGTGGTGGGTTACCTGCTGCTGCGCGAAGGCCGTCGCTGGCTCGGCGAGGCGCTGGCGCGGCCGGGGGTGGGCCGGCTGCTGGTGCTGTCGAGCGTGCTGATCAGCTTCAACTGGGGCGTCTACATCTGGGCGGTCACCCACGGCCGCGTGGTCGAGGCCAGCCTGGGTTATTTCATCAACCCGCTGGTGAACGTGCTTATCGGCGTGCTGGTGCTGCGCGAGCGACTCAACCCGGCGCAGTGGACGGCCGTGTCGATCGCCGCGGTCGGCGTGCTGTGGCTGGCCTTCCAGCACGGCGAGCCGCCCTGGGTGGCGCTGGCCCTGGCCTTCAGCTTCGCCTTCTATGGCCTGATCCGAAAGGTCGCGCAGGTCGACGCCATCCCGGGCCTGGCGATCGAAAGCCTGATCCTGCTG
>CAZXTV010000037.1:0-1940 GCA_964643705.1 uncultured Arenimonas sp.
CGGGCAGCACGGCATTGACGCGGATGCCGTGGGGCGCCAGCTCCTTGGCGAAACCCTCGGTCATGTTGACGATGCCGGCCTTGGTCATCGAATACACCAGCTGGCCCGGTGCCGCGCGCTGCGCGTTCACCGATGCGACGTTGACGATGGCGCCACCGTGGCCCTTCATCCGCCGCGCTGCCTGCACCGTGGTCCAGAAGTAGCCGCGCAGGTTCACCTCGACCGTCTTCTCGTAGGCGTCGAGGCCCATCTCGATCATCGGGCCGAAATAGGGGTTGGCGGCGGCGTTGTTGACCAGGATGTCCACGCGCCGGCCGGCGGCGTCGAGCGTTGCGAACAGGCCGTCGATGGCCGCGGTGTCGCCCACGTGCACCGCATGTGCCTCGGCGGAACCCCCGGCGGCGCGGATGGCGCTGGCCACGGCCTCGCAGCCGTCGATCTTCCGGCTCGTGCAGATCACGTGCGCGCCGTGCGCCGCCAGCAGGTGGGCGATGGCCTCGCCGATGCCACGCGAGGCGCCGCTTACCAGGGCGGTTCGCCCGGCCAGGTCGAACAGGGGGTCGGTCACGAAAAGCTCCGGGGACGAGGGGTTAACGGCAGGATTGATATGCTCGGGAATCTAGCACAGGCCCCGACCGGGGCCCGGCACACCGGAGCGACACAATGGGCCAGCGGCGGGTCTTGATCACGGGGGCGGGCAGTGGCCTGGGCCAGGCGCTTGCGCATCGTTATGCGCGGGCCGGCGACAAGGTCGCCTGCATCGACCTCGACGCCGCGCGGGCCGAGCTCACGCGCGCCGCGCTGGCCGGTGAAGGGCACCTGGCGATGGCCGCCAACGTTGCCAACGACGACGCCATGGAACAGGTGCACGAACGCATAGCAGGCGAGTGGGGTGGCCTGGACGTGCTGGTCAACAATGCCGGCATCGCCACCGGTGGCGCCATGGTCGACACCACGCCGGCCGAATGGCGAAACGCCCTGGACGTGAACCTGATGGGCGTCGTGCGTGGCTGCCGCTTGTTCCTGCCCGGCATGATCGCAGCCGGCAGCGGCCAGGTCGTGAACACGGCCAGCTTCGCGGGCCTGGCCGGCGCACCCAGCATCATGAGCTACGGCGTTTCCAAGGCGGCCGTGGTGGCGCTGAGCGAACAGCTGCGCGCCGAGCTGCACGACAAGGGCATCCGGGTCAGCGTGCTGTGCCCGGCCTTCTTCCGCACCAACCTGCTTGAAAGCTGGCAGGGCGACCCGCGCCTGAAGGCCTTCGCGGGGCGCATGATGGACACGTCGCCCGATACGCTCGACGGCGTCGCCGACCGCTGTTTCGCGGCCGTGCAACGCGGCGAGTTCCTGGTTTTGCCGACCCGGCGCGAGCCGATGCGCTGGCGGCTCAAGCGCTGGTTCCCCGAAACCTACTTCACTCAGCTCCTGAAGCTGGCAAAAGCCAGGAGCGTTGGGAAATGACATGGACTGGATGATCTACGGCGCCAACGGCTACACCGGCAAGATGGTGGTTGAAGAGGCCGTGCGGCGCGGGCTGCGCCCGGTGCTGGCCGGCCGCAATGCCGCCGCGCTTGAGCCCCTGGCGCAGAAGCATGGCCTGCCCGTGCGCGCGTTCACGCTGGACAACCCGATGGCGCTGCGCTCGGGGCTCAACGGCATCGGCCTGGTGCTGCACTGCGCCGGCCCGTTTTCCGCGACCAGCGCACCGATGCTCGACGCCTGCCTGGACGTGGGCGCGCACTACCTGGACATCACCGGCGAAATAGATGTCTTCGCGCACTGCCATTCGCGCGATGCCGAAGCCCGCCAGAAGGGCATCGTGGTGCTGCCGGGCGCGGGTTTCGACGTGGTGCCCACCGACTGCCTGGCCGCGCAGCTCAAGCGCGAACTTCCCACGGCCGATTCGCTGGTGCTGGCCTTCGAGGCCGGCGGCGGCCCCA
>CAZXTV010000037.1:1950-3178 GCA_964643705.1 uncultured Arenimonas sp.
TTCGAACGCGACGGCGAGCAGCGTTTCGCCATGACCATCCCCTGGGGCGACGTCTACACCGCCTACCTCTCGACGGGCATCCCCGACGTCGAGGTCTACATGGGCGTGCCGCCTTCGACGGCGCTCAAGCTGCGCCGCCTGCGCCTGCTGGGCCCGTTGCTGGGCCTGGGGCCGGTGCAGTCCTGGCTAAAGCACCAGGTCGGAAAGAAGGTGCGCGGGCCTTCGGACAGCACCCGCGGCAAGACCGGCTGCGTGGTCTGGGGCGAGGTGCGCGACGACCAGGGCGCCGAACTGGCACGCCAGCTGCGCACGCCCAACGGCTACGAACTCACGGTGACCGCTTCGCTGGGCATCGTGCAGCGCCTGCTGGTCGAACCCGCCCCGACGCCGGGTTTCCACACCCCTTCCCAGCTGATGGGCGCGGATTACGTGCTGTCGCTTCCCGGCGTGCGCCTGGCCTGAAGACGACGCTTGGCAGCGCGGTCCCTTGCCACTACGCTTGCCGTGCCCGGTCCCGGGCACCTTTCTGGAGTTCACCATGCGCATGCCTGCGATCATCATCGGCGTCATCCTGCTCATCATCGGCGGGCTGATCACTGCCGGCGTGTTCAAGTACGACAGCAAGGAAACCGCTGATCTGGGTCCCGTCGAATTCAGCGTCACCCGGGAAAAGTCGCCGCCGATCAACCTGGGCTGGATCCTGCTGGGCGTCGGCGCGGTCGCCGTCGTGATCGGCGTGGCCAGCAAGAAATAAGCGAAGGTAGTCCATGTCCAACCCAGCACCCACCGGCAGGCCGAAGCTCGGCCCGCTGTCCACCCTGATCTTCGCCTCGCGCTGGCTGCAGCTGCCGCTGTACCTGGGGCTGATCATCGCCCAGTGCGCCTATGTCTTCCTGTTCCTCAAGGAATTGCTGCACCTTGTCACCGACATCACGACGCTTGGCGAACAGCAGATGATGCTGATCGTCCTGGGCTTGATCGACGTGGTCATGATCTCCAACCTGCTGGTGATGGTGATCGTGGGTGGGTACGAGACCTTCGTTTCGCGCCTGAACCTGCAGGGCCACCCCGACCAGCCCGAGTGGCTCAGCCACGTCAATGCCTCGGTGCTCAAGGTCAAGCTGGCGATGGCCATCATCGGCATCTCCTCGATCCACCTGCTCAAGACCTTCATCGAGGCCGGTGCCATCGGCGGCGTTCCGCTGTGCAGTACCTCGGAGGGCATCGC
>CAZXTV010000037.1:3188-11359 GCA_964643705.1 uncultured Arenimonas sp.
TCCACATGGCCTTCATCATTTCGGCCATCGGCATCGCCTGGACCGACCGCCTGATGTCGCACGCCTCCAAGCCGTTGGCCAAGCTCTGAGTCCACCGGTTTTCAGCCACGCGGGACCCCATCGCGCCGGTACAATGGCGCCATGGATGTTTCCCACCTGCTTGACGACCTCAATCCCGCCCAGCGCGAAGCCGTTTCGGCCCCGCCGGGGCATCTGCTGGTGCTGGCCGGCGCCGGCTCGGGCAAGACCCGCGTACTGACCCACCGCATCGGCTGGCTGAACGAGGTCGTCGGCGTGCCGGCGCACGGCGTGCTGGCGGTGACCTTCACCAACAAGGCCGCCGCCGAGATGCGCGGTCGCGTCGAGGCCCTGCTTCGCCACGGCAGCCGTGGCATGTGGATCGGCACCTTCCACGGCCTGGCCCACCGCCTGCTGCGCCTGCACTGGCAGGAAGCGAACCTGCCCGAATCCTTCCAGGTGCTCGACCAGGACGACCAGGTGCGCCTGCTCAAGCGCATCGGCGCCGACCTCGACCTCGACGACGGCCGTTTCCCGCCGCGCCAGATGGCCTGGTGGATCAACGCCCAGAAGGACGAAGGCCGTCGCCCGAAACACATCCAGCCGGCCGGCGGCGACTTCTACGGCCAGAACATGCAGCGCGTGTACGAGGCCTACGAAGAACGCTGCCAGCGCGCCGGCCTGGTCGACTTCGCGGAACTTCTGCTGCGTGCGCACGAACTCTGGCTGCAGCATCCGGCGCTGCTGCACCACTACCAGCAGCGTTTCCGCCACATCCTGGTCGACGAATTTCAGGACACCAATTCCATCCAGTACGCCTTCGTGCGGGTGCTGGCGGGTGATACCGGCGAAGTTTTCGTGGTCGGCGACGACGACCAGGCCATCTACGGCTGGCGCGGCGCCAAGGTCGAAAACGTGCAGCGTTTCCTGCACGACTACCCGGGCGCGCGCACGATCAAGCTCGAACAGAACTATCGTTCGTCGGGCAACATCCTGGCCGCTGCCAACGCGGTGATCGCCCACAATCCCGAACGCGTCGGCAAGCAGCTCTGGACCGCCGACGGCGAGGGCGAACCGATCGACCTGTTCGCCGCCTACAACGAGGTGGACGAAGCGCGATTCGTCGTCGAACGCATCCAAGCCTGGATCCGCGACGGCGGCAGCGCCGGCGACAATGCCGTGCTTTACCGTTCGAACGCGCAGTCACGGGCGATGGAAGAACAGCTCGTGCAGGCCGGCCTGCCCTACCGGGTGTACGGCGGCCAGCGCTTCTTCGACCGCATGGAAATCAAGGACGCCCTGGCCTACCTGCGCCTGGTCGCCAACCGCGGCGACGACGCGGCTTTCGAGCGCGCGGTGAACACGCCGCCGCGCGGCATCGGTGGCAAGACCCTGGACGAAGTGCGCCGGCATGCGCGCGAAAAGGCCGTGCCGCTGTTCGCCGCCGCCGAGGCCATGTCGGGCGATGGCAGTGGCCTGGCCGGCCGCGCCCGCAACGCCCTGCGCGGTTTCATCGACCTGATGGCCGGCCTGGAGGCCGACATCCAGGATTCACCGCTGCACGAACAGTTCGACCACGTCATCACCACGTCCGGCCTGCGCGTGCACTACGCCAACGAATCGCGCGGCCAGCTCGATTCGCGCGTGGACAACCTCGACGAACTGGTGTCCGTCGCCAGTCGCTTCGAGCGCCCCGACGACGAAGAGCTGGCGGGCATGTCCGACCTGGTCACCTTCCTGGGCTACGCCGCGCTGGAAGCCGGCGAAGGGCAGGCCGAAGCGGGCGAGGACGGCGTGCAGCTGATGACCCTGCACAGCGCCAAGGGCCTGGAGTTCCCGCACGTCTTCCTGGTCGGCATGGAAGAAGGCCTGTTCCCCAGCGGTCGTTCGCTCGAAGAAAGTGGCCGCCTGGAAGAAGAGCGCCGCCTGGCCTACGTCGGCCTTACGCGCGCCCGCCAGAAGCTGGTGCTGTGTTACGCCGAATCGCGCCGCCTGCACGGCATGGAGATGCTGGGCACGCCCTCGCGTTTCCTGCGCGAGATTCCGCCGGGCCTGCTGCGCGAGGTGCGCCCGAAGGTGCAGGTCAGCCGCCCTGCCGGCTTTGGTCCGCCGCGGGCCGAAGCGTTGATGACCGGCGCCGGTCCGGCCCTGCGCCTGGGCCAGCGCGTGCTGCACCCCAGCTTCGGCATCGGCGTGGTGATGGATGCCGAAGGCAGCGGTTCGCACGCCCGCATCCAGGTTAATTTCGAAGACGGCGGCGCCAAGTGGCTCGTGCTCGGCTACGCCAACCTCCAGCCCGCGTAGGGGTCGAAAACCGGGGTCAGAGTCGAGTTTCCCCATGCAGGCGCCTGTACTCCGGCATGACTGGATGGAAACTCGACTCTGACCCCGGTTTTCACAAGGTCCCGCCCGGACGCGGCATACTGCCGGGCGAACGATCCGCAGTTATCCGGGGAATCCGAATGAAACGACGTGAACTCCTGCGCGGCGCCGGCCTGGCCGCCGTGGCGACCGGCCTGGCCGCCTGTGGCGCCCGGCCCGAAGGCTCGGCCGACGGCGGCCCCACCGCCTCCACCGAGCGCCTGCAGTGGAAGATGGTCACGTCCTGGCCCACCAATTTCCCCGGCCTGGGCACCGGCGCGGCCAAGCTGGCCGCGATGATCACCGCCGCCAGCGGCGGCCGGCTCACGATCAAGGTCTACGGGGCCGGCGAACTGGTGCCGGCCTTCGAGGTCTTCGACGCCGTCGGCCGCGGCACCGCCGAAATGGGCCACTCCGCCAGCTACTACTGGAAGGGCAAGGCCGCCGCCGCGCCCTTCTTCTGCGCCGTGCCCTTCGGGCTCAACGCCCAGGAAATGAACGGCTGGCTCTACGAAGGCGGTGGCCTGGAAATCTGGCGCGAGCTGTACGCGCACTTCGGCCTGGTGCCGGTCCCGGCTGGCAACACCGGCGTGCAGATGGCCGGCTGGTTCCGCAAGCCGGTCGATTCGCTGGCCGACCTGCAGGGCCTGAAGATGCGCATCCCCGGCCTGGGCGGCGAAGTGATGGCGCGGGTGGGCGCGACGCCGGTGAACCTGCCCGGCGCCGAGATCTTCAGTTCGCTGCAGACCGGCGCGATCGACGCCGCCGAATGGGTCGGCCCCTACAACGACCTGGCCTTCGGCCTGCACCGCGCCGCCAAGTACTGCTACTACCCGGGCTGGCAGGAGCCGGGCCCGACGCTCGAGTGCATGGTCAACAAGGCCGCCTTCGACGCGCTGCCGCAGGATCTGCGCGACATCGTCGACACCTGCTGCCGCGCGGTGAACGACGCGATGCTCGCCGAATACACCGCCCGCAACCAGCAGGCGCTCGACCGCCTGGTGCGCGAACACGGCGTCGAGCTGCGGCGACTTCCCGACGACGTGCTGCTGGCGCTGCGTCGTGCGTCGGACAAGGTGCTCGAAGAAGCCGCCGCGGCCGACCCGATGGCCCGGCGTGCGCTCGAATCCATGCGCGCCTTCCAGGCCCAGGCCAAGGCCTGGCACGCGGTGTCGGAAGAGGCGTATTACGCCACCCGCGGCTGACCCTGTCGAAAGTAACGGTCGCGCCCTGCCAGGCAAACCGCGCCTGAACGCGCCGGCGCGGGAGTGACTTAAGGGACGGCCGCCCACGCTGCCAACTTGCGTAATTTCACACCACGATCAAAAGAAAGTGGATGTGTCATGCGCAAGTGGGTTTTCCGTGCGGCCTGGGTGGCCGCTTCGCTGGCGGCCGCCGCCGTCGCCGTTTTCGCCGTTGCCTGGTTCAAGACCGAAGCCGACCTGGCCCGGGTCTATGCGGTCGCCGATCCGCCGCTGCCGATGCGCGACGACGCCGCGACGCTGGCGCGTGGCGCCCATCTCTACACCGTCACGGGCTGCGTCGAATGCCACGATGAAGGGGGCCGCGGCAAGGTCTTCATCGATGCCGGCCCGGTAGCCTTTGTCGTCGCGCCCAACCTGACGCCCGCCGTCGTTCGCGACCGCTACGACGCCGACGCGCTTGGCGCGGCGATCCGCCACGGCGTCAATCCCGAAGGTCGCCCGCTGCGGGTGATGCCCTCCACCGACTTCATGAACCTCTCGGACGAGGACACCGCCGCCCTGGTGGCCTACCTGCAGTCGCTGCCGGCTTCGGACCACCAGCCCGGCACGACCCAGATCCGACCGCTGGGCCGCGTGCTGGCGCTGTTCGGGAAGCTGCACCTGGCGCCGGCCGCCGACATCGACCACACGCCGCGCCGGCGCACTTCGCCGCCGGCCGGGGCCACCCCCGAATACGGCGCCTACCTCGCCCAGGTCTGCACCGGCTGCCACGGCATGGCCTGGACCGGCCAGCGAGTGCCCGGCACGCCACCGGACCTGCCGCCGGCGCCGAACCTGACCACCCATGCCACCGGCTTGCAGGGATGGACGGAAGCCGACTTCCTGCGCGTATTCCGCGAAGGCAAGCGACCCGACGGCGGCGACGTGCACCCCTTCATGCCCTGGCGCAGCTACGGCAGCATGACCGACGTCGAAATGCAGGCGATCTGGAAGCACCTGTCGGCGCTGCCGCCGACCGAAGGCCTGCCGCGCCGGGCGCCGGGCTGAATCCGCCGGATCAGCCGTACAGGTAGTCCGGCAGCGCGGTGGCCAGCCACGGGAAGGCGGCCACCGCCGCCAGCATCAGCAGCTGCAGGCCGATGAAGGGCAGCACGCCGCGATAGACGTCGCTGGTGCGCAGTTCGGGGGGCGCCACCCCGCGCAGGTAGAACAGCGCGAAACCAAAGGGTGGCGTCAGGAAGCTGGTCTGCAGGTTGATCGCCATCATCACGCCCAGCCACACCGGGTCCACGCCCAGCGCCAGCAGCACCGGCCCGACGATGGGCACCACCACGAACACGATCTCGATGAAGTCGAGCACGAAGCCCAGCACGAACATCAACAGCATCACCGCGACGACCGCGCCGAGGGTGCCGCCGGGCAGGCCGGTCAGCGCGGCGTGCACCAGCTCGTCGCCGCCGTAGCCGCGGAACACCAGCGAAAACAGGGCTGCGCCCACCAGGATGGCGAACACCATCGCCGTCACCTTCACCGTTTCGCGCGCGACGTCCGCCAGGCGCGAAAAGCCAAGCCGGCCATACAGCGCCGCGAACACGGTCGCACCCACCGCGCCGACCGCGGCGGCTTCGGTCGGCGTGGCGAAGCCGCCCAGGATGGCGCCCAGCACCAGGCCGATCAGGGCCAGCGGCGGCACGATCGCCTTCACCAGCTGCCACCACGAACGCGGTGCCAGGCCGACCAGCGCGGGTGCGCGTTCGGGTTGGCGCCACGCGACCCACAGCGCGTAGGCCAGGTAAAGCCCGACCAGGCCCAGCCCAGGCAGCAGCGCCCCGGCGAACAGGTCGCCCACCGATACCGTTTCCGGCGCGAACACGCCCTGCTGCAGCTGCGCCTGCTGGTAGGCATTGCCCAGCTGGTCGCCCAGCAGCACCAGCACGATCGAAGGCGGGATGATCTGGCCCAGGGTGCCCGAGGCGCAGATCGCGCCGCTGGCCAGGCGCGGGCAATAGCCGTGGCGCAGCATGGTCGGCAGCGAAATCAGGCCCATCGCCACCACCGTGGCGCCCACGATGCCGGTGGAAGCGGCCAGCACCGCGCCCACCAGCAGCACCGCCACCACCAGGCCGCCGCGCTTGCGCCCGAACAGCGACGCCACCGCCTCGAGCAGCGATTCGGCGATGCGCGATCGTTCCAGCATCACGCCCATGAACACGAACAGCGGCACCGCGACCAGGGTTTCGTTGGTCATCACGCCGAACACGCGGTTCGGGAAGGCCTGCAGGAAACTCGGGTCGAACAGGCCCAGCACGATGCCCGCACCCGCCGACAGCAGCGCCACGCCGCCCAGCACGAAGGCCACCGGGTAGCCGCTGGCCAGGCCGGCGAACAGGCCCAGCAGCAGCAGGAGCAACATCCACGCCTGCGGTTCGAACACGGTCAGTCGTCCTGGCGCGAGGTGGCGCGGCCCAGGGCGCGCGTGGTTTCGGCAAGGCCCTGCAGCAACAGCAGCCCGGCCGACAGGGGCACCAGCGCCTTGACCAGGTACCAGCCCGGCAGGCCCCCGGGATCACGCGAGCCTTCGCGCGCCGACCAGCTGGCGGCGACGTAGTCCCAGCTCATCGCCACGATGAAGATGCACAGCGGCAACAGCAGCAGCACGCCTGCGGCCACCTCGACCCAGGCCCGCGTGCGCGCCGGCCAGCGCTGCGAGAAAACGTCCACCCGCACGTGCGCGCCGTGCCGCAGCGCGTAGGCCAGGCCCAGCAGGAAGATCGCGGCGTGCAGCCACAGCACGGCTTCCTGTGCCGCCACCGAGCCCATGCCCAGGCCATAACGCGCCACCACCAGGCCGAACACCAGCGCGACCAGCGCCAGCGCCATCAGCGCCGCCAGCCGGCCGGCCAGTTCACTCAGCGCATCGGCCCAGCCCTGGGCCGCGGCGGTCAATCCCACTCGTAGATCGTCCAGTACACCGGCGACACCGTCTTGACCCCGTCGTCGCGGTTGAGCTTGCCATTGCCGTCGGTGTCCATCAGGTAATAGGGCACGCCGCGTTCCGGCGTCACCTTCACCATATAAAGCACGCCGTTCTGCCGGTATTCCTCGACCTTGTCACCGTTGCGTTCGGTGCGGATGCTCACCGCGGGCAGGGCGTCGCCTTCTTCGGAGGCATGGACCTTGTCGGGGATAGCCGCCTCCTCGCGCACGGCCGATCCGGTGGCTGCGGATTCCGCGGGCTGTCCGCCATCCTGTGCGGCCAGGGCGAGAAGCAGGGGGATCAGGACGTTCATGGCGGACTCCTGCACGCGGGACCAGCAGCATGGCAAAAGCGCCCCCGGCGCTCAAGCGGCGGCGCCGGGGCGCGTAGAATCGACCGCCTGCCCAGCCGGAACACCGCCATGTCCCGACTCGTCCTCATCGACGGCTCGTCCTACCTGTACCGCGCCTTCCACGCCCTGCCGCCGCTGACGGCCCCGGACGGCTCGCCCACCGGCGCCCTGTTCGGCATCGTCAACATGCTGCGCGCCACCCTGAAGGAAAACCCGGATTTCGCCGCCTTCGTGGTGGACGCCTCCGGCCCGACCTTCCGCGATGAAATGTACGCCGAGTACAAGGCCAACCGCGCGCCGATGCCCGACGAGCTGCGCGCCCAGGTCGAACCGATGATGCAGATCGTCGAGGCCCTGGGCTTCCCGATCCTGCGCGTGTCGGGCGTCGAGGCCGACGACGTCATCGGCACCCTGGCCCTGCAGGCCCAGGCCGACGGCATCCCGGTCACCATTTCCACCGGCGACAAGGACTTCGCGCAGCTGGTGCGCCCGGGCATCACGCTCACCAACACCATGACCGGCAGCGTCACCGACGAAGCCCGGGTGATGGAAAAGTTCGGCGTGCGTCCCGACCAGATCATCGCCCTGCTGGCCCTGATGGGCGACAGCGTCGACAACGTGCCCGGCATCGACAAGTGCGGGCCCAAGACCGCCGCCAAGTGGCTGGCCCAGTACGACAGCCTGGACGGCGTGATGGCCCACGCCAGTGACATCGGCGGCAAGATCGGCGACAACCTGCGCGCTGCGCTGGGCCGCCTGCCGCTCAACCGCGACCTGGTGACCATCAAGACCGACGTGCCGCTGGACCAGGGCCCGCGCGAACTCAAGCTGCGCGGCCGCGATGTCGACGCGCTGCGCGATCTCTACACCCGCTACGGTTTCACCGCCGCCCTGCGCGAACTCGAAGGTGGCAAGGCCGACCCGGCCACGCGCCCGGCCCAGGCCAGCCTTGCCGCCGCCGCGCAGGCCAGCGCCGAAGGCGAAGCCGCGCCCGACCCGGCACTGGCCGCCAAGGGCGAGTACGAATGCGTCACCGATCAAGCCGCGCTCACGACCTGGGTAAAACGCCTGGTCGAGGCCCCGCTGGTTTCCTTCGACACCGAAACCGATTCGCTCGACCCCATGCGCGCGAACCTCGTTGGCCTCAGCTTCGCGGTCGAGCCGGGCAAGGCCTGCTACATCCCGGTCGGCCACGACTACCCGGGCGCCCCGCAGCAGCTGCCGCGCGACCAGGTCCTGGACGCGCTGCGCCCGGTGC
>CAZXTV010000038.1:0-4490 GCA_964643705.1 uncultured Arenimonas sp.
AGCAGGCCACCGAACAGTTCTACGTGCACCGCATCGGCGCCGACGACTTCATGAAGAAGCCGTTCTCGCGGGCAGAGGTCTTCGCGCGCATCGAGCGCCTGCTCGACGCCAACCGGGTGCCCAAGCGGCTGCCTTCGGCGGCGCGCGCCGTCTCGGGAACCGGGGACGACCCCGAAACCACCTGAGCCGGATCAGCGTCGGGCGCTTGCCGCCAGTTCGGCCATGAATTCCGCCGGCGGTTTTGGCTTGCCGATCGCCCAGCCCTGGGCCAGGTTGCAGTTCAGGTCGCCCAACGCCTCCAGCGTGGCCGTGTCCTCGACGCCCTCGGCCACCACGCGCATGCCCATCTGGTGGGCGAAGCCGATCATCGCCTTGACGATCTGCAGCGAACGCAGGTCGGTCATCATGCCGGTGACGAAGGACTGGTCGATCTTCATCTCGGTGGCCGGGAATTCCTTCAGGTAGGACACCGAGGCATTGCCGACGCCGAAGTCGTCGATCGACACCCGCACGCCGGCGGCGTTGAGCAGGCGCAGCTGGTTGGCGCCGCGGCGGATGTCGGCAACGATGGCGGTTTCAGTGACTTCCAGCACCAGGTCGCGGGGCGCGACGTCCCACAGCTTCAGTCCGCCCAGCAGCTGTTCGACCAGGCCACGTTCGGCGAAGGCCGTCGCCGAAAGGTTCAGGGCGATCGGGAAATCCAGGCCCTGCTTGCGCGACTCGGCAACCAGCTGCAGGCAGGCGTTGATGGACCATCGCGTGAAGTGCGAGATCATGCCCGAGCCCTCGGCCACCGGGATGAACACGCCGGGGCTGATGAACCCCTTGCTCGGATGCTCCCAGCGCGCCAGCGCCTCGGCCCCCACCACCCGCCGGCGGCGCACGTCCAGGATGGGCTGCAGCCACATCGTCAGCTGGCCTTCGTTGATCGCCAGCATCAGGTCGCCCGGGTCCACGCCGGTGGGCGTGATGCGCGACTTGCACACCAGCATGCGGTCGGGTTCGTAGCGCGCCTGCAGCATGGCCTGCTCGGCCTGGCGGCACAGCAGTTCGGGCTCCTCGCCGTGTTCGGGGCACATGGCCACGCCCACCGACACCATCGCCAGCACCGGCTGGCCGGCCGCGTCGAAGGGCTGCTCGAACTGGCGCTGCACGCGCACCGCGGCCAGCAGCGCGTGCTGGCTGTCCTTGAGCCCGCCCAGCACGATGCCGTAGTCGCCCGAGCCAAGTTCGATCAGCTCGTCACCGGGGCGAAGGATCGCCTGCAGCCGTTCGGCGGACTGGCGAAGCAATTCGTCCACCACCCGGTAGCCGGCATGGATGCGCAGCCGCCGCAGGCCCTGCATGCCGATGCAGACCACGCCCAGCGACTGGCCTTCCGCGACGGCCGCCGCCACCTTTGGCGCCAGCACCTCGGCCAGGGCCGTATTGCGCGTGATCATGGCCGCGGACCCGGCATCAGAGGAAAAGGTCCTCGGGCCTCAGCCCGTAGGCGCCCGGCTCCAGGGCCTGGGCGATCTTGACGCCACCGTCGGCGAGGTCGATGCCGTAGTGCATCAGGTCCACGTCGCGGAAGGGATCGTAGGCGTTCTTTTCGGCGTCGAGCAGCAGCATCAGTCGCGGACGCAGGCGCCGGACCTGGTTCTGCGCCATCACCACCCCGACTTCGCCGGTATTGAGTTCAACCAGTGATCCCGTGGGATAAACGCCCAGGCACTGCAGGAACTGTTCGACAACCTCGGCCTGGAACATGCGGTCGCGGGCCCGGTAAAGCGCCTGCAGCGCGCCGTGGCGCGATTCGCCGTTGCGGTGCGGGCGGTCGCTGCGCAAGGCGTCGTAGGTGTCGACGACGCCGCCCATGCGCCCGGCCAGCGGGATGCGGTCGCCGGCCAGTCCTTCGGGATAACCCGTGCCGTCGTGGCGTTCGTGGTGCGCGACCACCAGTTCCCGGGCCCACTTGCCGGTGACGCCGGCCTGGTCTAGCACGTCCATGCTGCGCTCGACGTGGCCGCGCATCTGCGCCAGGGCTTCGGGGTCGAGCTTGCCGTCCTGGTGCACGATGTCGCCGGGCAGGGTGGCCATGCCGGCGTCGAGCAGGAAACCGCCCGTGGCCAGCTCCACCAGCACTTCGCGCGGCAGCGCCAGGTGGCGGCCGAACGCCGCAGCCAGCGCACTGCAGTTGACCGCATGGTTGTAGGCGTAGTCGTCGCGCTTCATCAGCGCCATCAGCCAGAACAGCGCATCGGAATTGCGCAGCAGGCTCTCGACCATCGGTTCGATCGCCTCCTTGACCGCGCCCGGCTCCAGCCGGCGGCCGCTGCGCACGTCATCGGCGATCCGTTCGGCCAGCGCCCGCAGGTTGGCATGGATCTCTTTGGCCCGCGGGATCTCGTCCTTGATGTCGACGGTGTTGTGATACTCGGGGCCACGCGGGGGGAAGACGTTGCGCGGCGCCGACGAGATCCGCATGGATGGCCTGGCATTGATCAGGCTCTTCTGGACGTCGATGAAGACGCTGGTGCAATAAGCCGACAGAAGTTCGATGTCTTCGTCGGACGTGATCTCGAAACCCTGGAAGGGAAAAGGCGTACCCACCCAGTCGCGGTCCAGGCGACTGACGTACATGCCTTTTTCGAGCAGACCGACAAGCATCTGCCGTTCTTCCAGCACCATCGGCGGACATCCCCCTATTTCCGGGGGCTAAGTTAGCATGGGTTCCCCCCGCCAGGTTCCGCCCATGGCCAAGCCCCTGCTGGTGTTTGTGCACGGCTGGTCGGTCACCAGCACGTCCACCTACGGCAAACTGCCCGCCCGGCTCCAGCGTGAAGCCGGCCGCCGCGGCGGGCCGGGCCTGGACGTGGCCCACGTCTACCTGGGCCAGTACGTCAGCTTCCGTGACGAAGTCCGCCTGGACGACATCGCCCGGGCCTTCGAGCACGCCATCCAGGGCGTGCTCGAAGGCGCCGGCCGCGACCGCCGGTTTGCCTGCATCACGCACAGCACCGGCGGTCCGGTGCTGCGCGAATGGCTGGACCGGCACTACGTGCGCCCCGGGCGCCTGGCCGACTGCCCCCTGTCGCACCTGGTGATGCTGGCCCCGGCCAATTTCGGTTCGGCGCTGGCGCAGCTGGGCAAGGGCCGGCTGGCCGGCATCCGGGCCTGGTTCAATGGCATCGAACCCGGCCAGGGCGTGCTGGACTGGCTGGAGCTGGCCAGTCCGGAGTCGCTGGCGCTCAACCTGCGCTGGATCCACGATTACCCCAGGCTGCACCTGGCCCGCGGGCCCCGGCCGGTTTTCCCTTTCGTGCTCAGCGGCGACGCCATCGACCGCAGGCTCTACGACCACGTCAACGCCTATACCGGCGAAACCGGCGGCGACGGCGTCGTGCGCCTGGCGGCGGCCAACCTCAATGCCCGGCACGTGGTGCTGGAGCAGGCCGCACCGGTGCCGGGCGAAGCCCTGCCCAGCGCCCGCAAGCGCCTGCGCAAACTGGCCCTGGCCGGCGATGCCCGGTCGGCGCCGACGCCCTTTCGCATCCTGCCCGGGCTTTCGCACAGCGGCAGCGACATGGGGATCATGGCCAGCGTGCCGGACGATGACCGGCCGCATCCGACCGTGGACGCGGTGCTGCGCTGCCTGGCCGTGGCCGACGAGCCCGGCTATCTCGCGCTGGGCAAAGCCTTCGCCGCCGAAAACCGCCTGCACCAGCAGCCCGAACGCCGGCTCGAGGTCGAAAAGGTCCCGGTCCTGCCCGACCGCCGCTACATCCACGATCCGCATGCCATGGTGCTGTTCCGGCTGCTTGATGAAACCGGTGCCCGCCTGGACGACCTGGACCTGCTGCTCACCGCCGGTCCGGCCGCCGACCCCAACCAGCTCCCCGAAGGTTTCATGACCGACCGGCAGGGCAACCGGCGCGTGCCCGGGCACCTGGCGTTTTTCCTCAACCATGCGGCGCTGGCGGGCTCGGCGCCCATCACCGATGCAAGAGGCCGGCTCGTGCGGCCCGAACGCCTGCCTCGCCCGCCCTATGGCCTGAAGCTGCAGCCGCGCGGGGGTGACCGGCTGGTGGAGCACTGGGCAGCGGAACTGGACGCGGACCCGCGCGGATTGCTCGACCTGATCGAACCCAACCAGACCACGATCATCGACATCGTCATGCGCCGGGTGGTGCGCGAGGGGGTGTTCCGGCTTGGCCGCAGCCTGGTGGCGCGCGATTTCCGCGACGACCCGCCCGGCGGCGCGATCTGAAGCCCCTGACCTCCGGCAGGGGCCGCTGAACGGAAAGTTCACATAGCCTGCGACACCATCGCCTTCACGCCCCGTACCGAGGTCCGAGCCATGGCCAGCCGTCGCGAATTCCTGTCCGCCGCCGCCGTCGTCGCAGGCGCCGTTGCCCTGCGCCCCGCCTTCGCCCTTTCGCCGCCGGCACCGCTGACGATTCATGCACGGGCAATCCCTTCCACCGGCGAAAAAATCCCGGTGATCG
>CAZXTV010000038.1:4500-11326 GCA_964643705.1 uncultured Arenimonas sp.
ACCGCTCGAGTTGGTCAAGGTGACCCAGCCTTGCACATCGAGCTTGGAGTCGACCTCGTTGTAGAGTGCGACGTAGTCGGCTTTCCAACTGAGCCCTGGGGTGAGATAGCTCAACGTGGCCGGCCGCGAGCCGCTCAAGGAAGTGCTGCGCCGCTTCATCGCCGGCGGCGGCAGCGTCATCGACACCTCGCCCAACTACAGCAATGCCGAGGACGTGCTGGGCGACCTGCTGGCCGAACTGGGCCTGCGCGACCAGGTTTTCCTGGCCACCAAGCTCGCCGCCGACAACCGTGCCGCCGGCGAAGCCCAGTTCGCCGATTCGCTGCGCCGGCTGCGCACCGACAAGGTGGAGCTGCTGGCCGTGCACAACCTGCGCGACTGGAAGACGCAGCTGGCGCTGGCGCGCGAACTCAAGGCCGAGGGCAAGGTGAAGTACATCGGCCTGACCCACTTCCGCGACGACGCCCACGACACGCTTGCCGACATCGTCGCCGCCGAAAAACCCGACTTCGTGCAGATCAATTACGCCGTCGGTGCGCCGAACGCGGAAAAACGCGTGCTGCCCGCGGCGGCCGACAGCGGCGTGGCGGTGATGATCAACCGCGCCTTCGACGACGGCAAACTGTTCTCCCGCGTGGCCGGCAAGCCGCTGCCGGGCTGGGCGGCCGGGGTCGGCGTCAGTTCCTGGGCGCAGATGTTCCTGAAGTTCGCCCTCAGCCACCCGGCGGTGACGGTGGTGATCCCGGCCACAGGCAAGCCCGACCGCCAGTCCGACAACCTGCGCGCCGGCAGCGGCCCGGCGCTGGACGCGGCGCAGCGCGCCGAGCTCGTGGCGATGTTCGCCTGACATGGACCCGGCACCGGGCGAAGTGAGGCGCCTGGTCGCCCGGATCTTCGGCATCGAACCGGCTGAAGTGCCGGCGGTGCTGGCGGGCATGGCGATGTTCCTGCTGCTCTTCGCCGGTTATTTCATGCTGCGGCCCGTGCGCGAAACCATGGGCATCGCCGGCGGCGTGCGCAACCTGCAGTGGCTGTTCACCGGCACCTTCATCGCGACCCTGGCGGCGATCCCGCTGTTCGGCCTGGTCGCCAGCAAGGTCCGGCGGCGGCGCATCCTGCCCTGGACCTACGGTTTTTTCGCGCTGAACCTGCTCGCTTTCGCGGCGGCCATCCACGCCGCGCCCGACAACCCCTGGCTGGCGCGTGCCTTCTACATCTGGCTGTCGGTGTTCAACCTGCTGGCGATCTCGGTGGCCTGGAGCGTGCTGGCCGACCTGTTCCCGGCCACCCAGGCCAAGCGCGTGTTCGCCCTGATGGCCGCCGGTGCCAGCGCCGGCGGGCTGCTGGGCCCGCTGCTGGGCCTGCTGCTGGTCGGCGCGCTGGGCCACGGCGGCCTGATGGCCCTGGCCACCGTGTTCCTGCTGGGTTCGGCCGGCGCCGCGCTGTGGCTGCAGGGCTGGCGCGACCGCCATCCGCTGGACCAGGCAGAAGTCCTGGCGCGTCGCGCGCCGCTGGGCGGCAATCCCTTCCAGGGCATCGGCACCGTGCTGTCCTCGCCCTACCTGCTGGGTATCGCGACGTTCGTGGTGCTGCTGGCGACCGTGACGACCTTCCTCTATTTCGAACAGGCGCGCCTGGTCGAGCTGCATTTCCCCGATCCCACCGACCAGACCCGCGTCTTCAGCCTGCTCGACACCGTGGTGCAGACGATCGCGATCCTGACCCAGCTCTTCCTCACCGGCCGCATCGTCCGGCGCCTGGGCCTGGTGGTGCTGCTGACCACGGTGCCGGTGGTGATGGTGGGTGGATTCCTCTGGCTGGCGATGGCGCCCACCTTCGCGGTGCTGGCCATCGTCATGGTGACCCGGCGCGCCGGCGAATACGCGCTGGCAAGGCCAGGCCGGGAGATGCTGTTCACGGTCGTGGCGCCGTCGGCCAAGTACAAGGCCAAGAACGTCATCGATACCGCGGTCTATCGCGGCGCGGACGCGGTCAGCGGCTGGGTGAAGATCGGCATCGACACGCTTGCCTCCAGCCCGGCGGTGGTGGCCCTGGCGGGCGCTGGCGTGGCGCTGGCCTGGGCGTTCACGGGCGCCGGCCTGGCCCGGGCGCAGGCGCGGCGGGAGGCGGCCACGGCGCCGCCGGACACCGCGGCTCACTAGGTAAGCACTACTCAACACACCTTGTCCGTAATTGCTCATTCCGGGTCGGCGACGCCTGCCGGTTCAATGACCTGTGCGGAACCTGTTAGTGCTGCTTAGCAACGCCTGCTCCGACTACCCCCCTGCCCGCCTTGCGCGCCGGGCGCCGGAATGGTCCATTGGCCGGGCCCGGGCGTTCTTCTCCTCGTCGAACCGCCCGGAATCCAACTTGCAGTCAACCGCCCCCTGGCGTTGACACCCTTTGGCAGGGCGATCGGCTGTTTTCGGGACAGTCGGCCCTGCCTTCTTTTTGCCTGTCGCCCGCGCCGACGCGCTACCCTGTCGGCCCTTCCCGCCTGCCTGGCCGATCGATGCACATCTGGGTCGACGCCGACGCCTGCCCGAACGTGATCAAGGACATCCTGTTCCGCGCCGCCGAGCGCACGCGGGTGCCGGTGACGCTGGTGGCCAACAGCTGGATCCGCACGCCACCCTCGCGCTACATCAAGTCGGTGCAGGTTTCCGGCGGCTTCGACGTGGCCGACGGCGAGATCGTCGAACGCTGCGCACCCGGCGACCTGGTGGTCACCGCCGACATCCCGCTTGCCGCGCTGGTGCTGGAAAAAGGCGCGCTGGCCCTGAACCCACGCGGCGAGCTCTACACCGCCGACACCATCGCCCAGCGGCTTACGATGCGAAACTTCATGGACGAACTGCGCGGATCCGGCGTCGACACCGGCGGACCGGCCGGCTTCCACGCCCGCGACCGCCAGGCCTTCGGCAACGCCCTCGACCGCTGGCTTGCCACCACCAGCAAATGAACCACGTTCATTTGCAGCACCGGGACCGCCCCTGATGAAGCTGGTTCATTTCGATCTCGACCGCGACTTCGTTGCGCTCAACGACCTGCTCCGGCTCGCCGGGCTTTGTGGCAGCGGCGGCATGGGCAAGGCCATCGTCGCCAGCGGCGAAGTGTCCGTGGACGGCGCGGTGGAGCTGCGCAAGACCGCCAAGATCCGCGCCGGCCAGGTGGTGCGCTGGGGCGATACCGAGATCCGGGTACGCGCCGCGGACTGAGCCTTCAGCGGCCGCCGCCGCTGCGCCAGATCGTCCAGACCAGCCAGACGCCGCCGACCGCCGCGCCCAGGAAGCCGAGCAGGCCGAACAGCGGCAGGCCCAGCAGGGTCGGGCCGCCTTCGACGGTCATCACGATGGACGAGCCGATGATCAGCGCGGCCACCACGATGCCCACGGTCAGGCGGTTGGCCGAGTGCGCCACCTGTTCGCCGAAGGCCTTGAGCCGTTCCACGTCCAGGTTGAGGTTGAACCGGCCCTGGCGCAGCGCCCGCAGCGCGTGGCGCAGCTGGCCCGGCAAGGACGAAAGCAGGCTGACCGTGTCGCCGGCTGCGCGACGACCACGCTTGGCGATCGCGGCCGGGGAATACCGCGCGCGCATGGCCCGGCGCAGGTAGGGTTCGGCCTCGCCGGCCATGTCGAAATCGGGGTCGAGCCGGCGTCCCACGCCTTCGAGCGTGACCAGCACCTTCACCATCATCGCCAGGTCGGCAGGCAGCACGACGGCGTGTTCGCGCAGCAGCGCGGTGATCTCGGTGAGCATGGTGCCCAGGCGCAGTTCACCCAGCGGCACGCCGTGGTAGTGGTCGATGAACGCGTCCACTTCCTGCAGCAGCGCGGCTTCGTCCACCTGGTCGTCGGCGGCCCATTCGAGCAGCACTTCGGCCACCTGGCCGGCGTCGCGCCGCACCAGGCCGTCGAACAGGTCGAGCACCTGGTGGCGGCGTGATTCGGAGAGGCGGCCGACCATGCCGAAATCAAGCAGCGCCAGCTGGTCGCCCGGGAGCCGGATGACGTTGCCCGGGTGCGGATCGGCGTGGAAGAAGCCGTCCTCGAACATCATGCGCATGCCGGCGCGGGCGCCGACGCGGGCCAGTTCCGGCAGGTCGGCACCGGCGGCAAGCAGGGCGTCGGTGTCACCGAGCGGGATGCCGTCGATGAACTGCTGCACGTTCATGCGTTCGCTGGTGTGGTCCCAATAGACCCGCGGCACCACCAGCGCCGGTTCGTCGGCGAGGCTGGCGGCGATGCGTTCGGCGTGGCGGCATTCAGCGGCCAGGTCGAGTTCGCGCGACAGCGAGGCCTGCAGCTGGCGCACCAGCGCCTGCGGCTGGTAGCGGCGCAGGTCGGGTGATTCGGATTCGAGGATGCGGGCCAGCCGCTGCAGCAGGCGCATGTCGGCTTCGACCTGCGGCCGGATGCCGGGTCGCCGCACCTTCACCGCGACTTCGCTGCCGTCGGCGAGCCGTGCGCGGTAAACCTGGGCAATGGAGGCGGCCGCGATCGGCAGCTCGTCGAAACCAGGAAACACCGAAGCGATGGGGCCACCCAGGTCTTCTTCGATCTGTTCGCGCACGGCCTCGAAATCCTCCGCCGGCACCTGGTTCTGCAGCTTTTCGAACTCGGCGATCCATTCGGGCGCGAACAGGTCGACACGCGTGGCCAGCAGCTGGCCCAGCTTGACGAAGCTCGGGCCCATTTCCTCGAAGGCGCGGCGCACGCGTTCCGGCGGGGCCAGGGTTGCCAGTTCGGCGGTGGTTTCCGAATGAAGCAGGTGGCCCGCGCGCTCCAGCGCCCCGGCCAGGCCAACACGTCGCACCAGGTCGCCGAAGCCATAGCGCGCCGCCACCGACGCCACCTCGTTGAGGCGGCCCAGGTCGCGCGCGGCGCTGATGGTTTCCCAGAGCATGCCGTCGTCAGCCGCCCATGCAGAAGAAGTTGAGCTTGTTGCCGTCGAGGTCGCGGAAGTAGGCCGCGTAGAAGCCCTTGAAACGTTCACCCGGCGCGCCTTCGTCGGTGGCGCCCAGCTCAAGCGCCTTTGCGTGCAGGGCGTCCACCTGCGCCGGATTACGCACCACCAGCGCGACCATGGTGCCATTGCCGCGACAGGCGTCCTGGCCATCGTAGGGCGTTATCACGCCCAGGCTGGGCGACTGCATGTCGCTGCCCCAGGCGACGAATCGTTCGCCTTCCATGATGCGCTTGGCGCCCAGCTCGCCCAGCAGGGCGTCGTAGAAGGCGCAGGCGCGCGCCATGTCGTTGGTGCCGAGGGTGACGTAGCCGATCATTGCAGCACTCCGTTGGGTTATGTTTCAGCGCCGCCGCGCCTTCGCGAAGGGCAGGCCCTTGAACAGAAACTCGCGCAGGCGTTCGCATTCATCCGCCGGGCGTTCGCACAGCAGGCCCAATCGTACGACGGGAACGCCGCCTTCTTCGGCCAGTCGGTAGCGGGCGATGGCGGCGGTGACGCTGGGGCCATGCGGTTCGGTCGGCGACGCAGGGGTGGGGGAATGGATGATGTAGGTAAGCCAGAACACCTTGGGATCCCCGGTCTCCGGGTGCATCCACGTCTGGATGATGCCGCCCGAAACATCCACGGCCCGACCATAAGGCGGATGCAGGAAATCACTGGTATCCAGGATATTGGCCTGCCTGAACGCGTCGATGCTGTCGAAGGGCAGCGCCTGGTCCTCGGGCAGGTAGAGCGGCTTGCGATGCGAGCGCGGCCACGGGATGTTGCGTGCCTCGACGTTGCGGAAGCCGCCGAATTTCACCGGCACCTGCACCCAGCCGTCCGGGCCCTTGGCGCGCTGTTCGGCGGAGAGCACGTATCTCGCCACCGATTCTAGCGCCGACTGGTCGAACAACGTGTGCCCGGAGCTTTCGTCGATCCTGGTTTCCAGGATGCGGCCGCAATCATCGAACCTCGCCCCCACCAGCACCAGTCCGGTCTTCTTGGCCCTGGCCAGGTCCTGCGGGTAACGCGGCTGCACGATGCGCGGCGCCGGGCACTCTTCGGCAACGGCCTGCGCAGGCCCAGCCGCCGGCGCTTCAGGGGGCGGCGCCGGCATGGCCAGCGCCAGCGCGAACAGGACGCCGATCACTTGCCCGCCCCTAGCATCGGCAGGTTCAGGCCCTGCTCGCGCGCACAGGCCTTGGCGATCTCGTAGCCGGCGTCGGCGTGGCGCATGACGCCGGTGCCGGGGTCGTTCCACAGCACGCGGCCCAGGCGCGCGTCCGCCGCCTCGGTGCCATCGGCGACGATCACCACGCCGCTGTGCTGGCTGTAGCCCATGCCGACGCCGCCGCCGTGGTGCAGCGACACCCACGTCGCGCCACCGGCGACGTTGAGCATGGCGTTGAGCAGCGGCCAGTCGGACACCGCGTCGCTGCCGTCCATCATGGCTTCGGTTTCGCGGTTGGGCGAAGCGACGCTGCCGCTGTCGAGATGGTCGCGGCCGATCACGATCGGCGCGCTCACTTCGCCGTTGCGCACCATTTCATTGAAGGCCAGCGCCAGGCGGTGGCGGTCGCCCAGGCCCACCCAGCATATGCGCGCCGGCAGGCCCTGGAAGCTGATGCGCTCGCGCGCCATGTCCAGCCAGCGGTGCAGGTGCGGATCGTTGGGGATCAGCTCGCGGACCTTGGCGTCGGTCTTCGCGATGTCGTCGGGATCGCCCGACAGCGCGACCCAGCGGAACGGGCCGATGCCGCGACAGAACAGCGGACGGACATAGGCCGGGACGAAGCCGGGGAAATCGAAGGCGTCCTTGCAGCCGGCGTCGAAGGCCATCTGCCGGATGTTGTTGCCGTAGTCGAAGGTCGGGATG
>CAZXTV010000039.1:0-11081 GCA_964643705.1 uncultured Arenimonas sp.
CGAGTTCATCGGCGTGGGTGAGTTCGTCGAGCATCGCGATGGCCTCGTTGATCTTCGAGCCACCGGGCAGCTTCATGCGGTCGGCCAGCTTCGAGGGCAGCGCCAGCAGCGCGCGGTCGAACAGCGAGAAATCCACCGGCGTGCCGTCGTCCAGGTGCAGGTGCCGGTTGTGCAGCCACTGCCAGAGCTGGGCGCGGCCGATTTCGGCGGTGGCGGCGTCTTCCATCAGCCAGTGGATGGGCACGCAGCCGTTGCCGTCGAGCCAGGCGGCCAGGTAGCGCACGCAGACCTCGACGTTGTTGTCGAAACCCTTGCGGGTGATGGTGCCGATGCTCGGGCGGATCAGTGCGTCGCGGTCGACCTGGACGTCGTCGCGACGGTTGGCGTGCTGGTTCGGGCCGGGCATGCCGGCGTCGAAGATGTCGCGCGCCACCGGGATCAGCGCCGGGTGCGCGACCCAGGTGCCGTCATGGCCGGCGTGCACCTCGCGCTGCTTGTCGGCGCGCACGCGGGCGATGGCTTCTTCGTTGGCGATCGGGTCGCCGGCGATCGGGATCTGCGCGGCCATGCCGCCCATCGCGTGGGCGCCGCGGCGGTGGCAGGTCTGCACCAGCAGTTCCGAATAGGCCTTCAGGAAGGGCTGGGTCATGCCGACCTGGCCACGTTCGGGCAGCACCCGGTCGCGGTGCCGGCGGAAGACCTTGAGGTAGCTGAAGATGTAATCCCAGCGGCCGCAGTTCAGGCCGACGATGCGGCTGCGCAGCGCGTGCAGGATCTCGTGCATCTCGAAGGCCGCGGGCAGGGTTTCGATCAGCACGGTGACCTTCATGCAGCCGGCCGGCAGGCGCAGGCGCGCTTCGATCCAGGACAGCACGTCTTCCCACAGCGCCGCTTCTTCCATGCTTTCGAGCTTGGGCAGGTAGAAGTAGGGGCCGCGGTCCCGGGCCTGCAGCACGGTGGCGTTGTGGAACGCGAACAGGCCCAGGTCGAACAGGCTGGCCGAAAGACGCTCGCCGTCCACCAGCACGTGTTTTTCGTCCAGGTGCCAGCCGCGCGGGCGCACGATCAGGGTGGTGGTGGAATTCGGGTCCAGCACGTAGTGCTTGCTGCCGTCCGGCGCCATCCAGTCCAGGGTGCCGCTGGTGGCCTTGCGCAGGGCGCGCTGGCCGACCAGCAGGTTTTCCCAGGTCGGGCTGGTGGAATCCTCGAAATCGGCCATGTAGCAGCTGGCGCCCGAGTTCAGGGCGTTGATCACCATCTTCGGCTCGACCGGCCCGGTGATCTCGACCCGGCGGTCAAGCAGCGCCTTCGGG
Source organism: uncultured Arenimonas sp. (assembly GCA_964643705.1). Taxonomy (GTDB): domain Bacteria; phylum Pseudomonadota; class Gammaproteobacteria; order Xanthomonadales; family Xanthomonadaceae; genus Arenimonas. Next base: position 1,314 of record CAZXTV010000039.1, read on the forward strand.
GCCGGGGCCACGGTCCAGTCGCCGTCGCGGATCTCGCGGGTGTCGGCGCGGAAATCCGGCAGTTCGCCGGCATCGAAGCGGGCCTGGCGTTCCCGGCGGGCGGCGAGCCGCTGCTGGCGGGAGGCTTCGAAGGTCCGGTGCAGTTCGACCAGGAAGTCCAGCGCCGCCGGGCCCAGGAGGTCTTCCTGGCCCGCCAGGCGCGGGCCGGCCAGGACCAGGGGGGAAAGGGTGCGTGCGGCGTCGCCTGCCATGGGGAGTCTCCGGAGTCGGGGCTGGATTCGACCCTAGGCCCCAAGACCGGACTTTGACAAAACAAATGTTTTGATAGTTGATATAAGCTGGGCTTATACCAAAGCGGAAACAGTCACTTATGGCCGAGCGCAAGCCCCGTTTTTATTACAAGGGCGACCGCCTCAAGCCGGTCCGGGCCTTCTGCCAGGTCGCGCGCCTGGGGTCGGTAACCCGGGCGGCCGAGGCCCTGTTCCTCAGCCAGCCGGCCGTGACCCTGCAGGTGCAGGCCCTGGAGCGGGACCTGGGCACACCGCTGTTCGAGCGCATCGGCCGGCGTTTCAGCCTGACCCGCGAAGGCCAGCTGCTCTACGACCTGGCCCGGCCGCTGGTCGAGGGCCTGGACGGCCTGGAAGCCGAGTTCCGCAGCAAGATCAAGGGCCTCAAGGCCGGCGAGCTGCACGTGGCGGCCGGCAGCTCGACCATCCTCTACCTGCTGCCCACCCTGGTGCAGGCCTTCCGCGAACAGCACCCGGAGGTGCAGCTGGTGCTGCACAACGTCACCGGCCAGGACGGCCTGGGCCTGCTGCGCTCGGACGGCGTCGACCTGGCCGTGGGCTCGATGCTGGACGTGCCCACCGACCTGGCCTACGAGCCGGTGTATTCCTTCGACCCGATGCTGATCTGCCCGCCCGGCCACCCGCTGGCGGAAAAACCCGACCTGCGGCTCGAGGACCTTTCGCCCTACGGCCTGATCCTGCCGCCGCGACGCCTGACCACCTACCGCCTGGTCGACCTGGTGTTCCAGCAGCAGCGCGTGCCCTACACGGTGGCGCTGGAGGTCGGCGGCTGGGAGGTGATCAAGCAGTACGTGGCCATGGGCCTGGGCATCAGCATCGTCACCAGCATCTGCCTGACCGAAGCCGACAAGCAGCGCCTGGTGGCGCGCAGCCTGGCCGACTATTTCCCGCCGCGCAGTTACGGCGTGGTGATGCGCAAGGGCAAATACCTGAGCCCGCAGGCGCGGGATTTCGTCGACCTGGTCAAGCCCGGCCTGTTCCAGCGCCGCGACTACTTCGAATCAGGCCATTCCGAGCGCTGAGCCGCCGCTCCTACACGGGCTTGGCCAGGGCAGACAGGTCGGCGCCCGACGGGGCCTGGTACGCCCGCAGCCCGAACTCGGGCAGGATCGCCAGCAGGTGGTCGAAGATGTCGGACTGGATGTCTTCGTACTCGCCCCAGGCGGTGGTGGTGGTGAAGCAGTAGATCTCGATCGGCAGGCCCTGCGGGCCCGGGTCGAGCTGGCGCACCAGCAGGGTCATGTCGTCGCGGATGCCCTTGTGTGCTTCGAGATAGGCCCGGGCATAGGCCCGGAACGTGCCCAGGTTGGTGAGGCGGCGCAGGTTCACCGGCGCCTTGCCCTGGCGCTGGGCGTTCCACTCGGCCAGCTCCGAAGCCTTCCTTTCCAGGTAGGGCTGCAGCAGCACGAATCGCGACAGGTCCTCGCGCTCTTCGTTGCTCAGGTAGCGCACCGTGCCCTGGTCGATCGGCAGCGCGCGCTTGATGCGGCGACCGCCGGATTCGCTCATGCCGCGCCAGTTCTTGAAGCTGTCGGCGATCAGCGTGTGCGTGGGGATGGTGGTGATGGTCTTGTCCCAGTTCTGCACCTTCACCGTGTGCAGGGCGACGTCGATCACGTCGCCGTCGGCGCCGTACTTGGGCATTTCGATCCAGTCGCCCACCCGCACCATGTCGTTGGAATTGATCTGCACGCTGGCGACCAGCGACAGGATGGTGTCCTTGAACACCAGCATCAGCACCGCGGTCATCGCGCCGAAGCCCGACAGCAGCAGCAGCGGCGACTTGTCCACCAGCACCGCGATGATCAGCACCACGGCCAGCACGAACAGCACGATCTTGGCCACTTGCAGGTAACCCTTGATCGGCCGGCTGCGCGCGCGTTCGGGATCGTGGGCCACGTAGATGTCCTGCAGGCTGGCCAGGAAGGCGCTCAGTGCCTGCGCAGCGGTCAGCACCACGTAGGCGGCGGCGACGTTGCGCACCACCTCCACCGCGCCATCGGGCAGGTTGGGCACGAGCGGGATGCCCAGGTAGATGACCACCGCCGGCACCGCATGGGCCAGGCGTGCGATGACGCCGCGCGCCAGCAGCGCGTCGTCCCACTTCACCGTCGACGCTTCCACCAGGCGCACCAGCACCCGCAGCAGGATGCGCTGGGTCAGCTGGTCGGCCAGCCAGGCCAGCAGCAGCAGTGCCAGGCCGACGGTGGCCGAATGCAGCCAGGGGTGGGCGGTGAGCAGGTCGTAGGTGCCGTAGATGAAATCCATTCGGCCAGTCTAACGACCGGGCTTGTGCAACCCAAGTTGATGGCCGGGGCTGAAATCCCGCCCGCAGCCGCTACAGCGTGTCGCGGTTCTTGCCGACGTGGGGGCGGTAGATTTCGCGGATGCGGGCCATGTCGGCGGCCTGGTCGTCGGTCAGTTCCAGCAGCGGGCCCAGGCCGATCGTTCGCGTGGGGTAGTGGAACCAGGCGCAGAACACCGGCACCTGTGCGCGTCGGGCAATCTTCCAGAAGCCGGTTTTCCAGTGTTCGACGCGCTTGCGGGTGCCTTCCGGCGCCAGCACGAAATACATGCGCTCGGCGGCGCGGATCTGTTCGACGGTCTGGTCGACCAGGCCGCCCGGTGCACTGCGGTCGACCGGCACGCCGCCGAGCTTGCGCAGCAGCCAGCCCAGCGGACCCCGGAACAGTTCGGCCTTGGCGATGAAGCTGATCTCCACGTCCATCGCCAGCTTGGCCGCAAGCCCCCAATAAGCGTCCCAGGCCGAAGAATGCGGCGCGGCGATCACCACGGCCCGGGAAACCGGCGGGAACGCACCCTCGATGGTCCAGCCACCCAGGCGCAGCAGGAAGCGGCCGAACCAGCGGCCGAAGCGCGAACCCGTGCGCGGCGCCTGGGCCGGAAGCTCCGGGACCCGTGTCATTCGCGCTCCCAGCGCGACACGCTGCGCTGGCGCTTGACCGTCGCGCGTTCACGCTTGGCGCCCAGCCGGCGCTCTTTCGAACCCTTGGTGGGCTTGGTGGCGATGCGCTTCTTGGGCGCCACGGTGGCGGCGGCGACCACGGCAGCCAGGCGCTCGCGGGCGTCTTCGCGGTTGCGGTCCTGGGTGCGGAAACGCTGGGCGCTGAGCACCAGAACCCCCTCGTCGGTGATGCGCCGGTCGCGGCGGGCCAGCAGCCGCGCGCGCACGGCGTCGGGCAGGGACGGCGAATTGACGATGTCAAAGCGCAGTTCGACCGCGGTCGAGACCTTGTTCACGTTCTGCCCGCCCGGCCCGCCCGAGCGCACGAAACGTTCGACCAGTTCGTCGTCGGGGATAGCCAGGGTGGGCGTCACTTGCAGCATGCGGCGGAGTGTACTTTGTGGGAGGGACTTCAGTCCCGAAGGCATCGGGACTGAAGGCCCTCCCACGCCGGTCAAAAGCTTCGGGGCTCAAGTCCCTCCTGCAGGGGGGACGCCGGTACAATCCCGGGCCTCATGTCAGACCTCAACCGCCCCCAGGAAGAAGCCGTCGCCTACACGGCCGGCCCGCTGCTCGTGCTGGCCGGCGCCGGCAGCGGCAAGACCCGCGTCATCACCGAAAAGATCGCGCACCTGGTCGGCAGCGGCCAGCGCGAGGCCCGGCACATCGCCGCGATCACCTTCACCAACAAGGCCGCGCGCGAGATGCGCGAGCGTGTCGCCAGGCGCATCAAGGGCGAAGCCGCCGAGGGCCTGACGGTCACCACCTTCCATTCCCTGGGCCTGCGTTTCCTGCAGATCGAACACGACCGCGCCGGCCTGCGCCGGGGCTTTTCGATCTTCGACGCCGACGACCAGATGTCGATCATCAAGGACCTCTCGCCGCAGGGCCTGAAGAACGACGCCCTGTACGCCCTGCAGAACCTGATCAGCGCCGCCAAGAACAATGCGCTGACCCCCGAACAGGCGGCCGAGGCCGCGCGCAGCGTGCGCGAGCGCGAGGGCGCGGCGTTGTACGCGCGCTACCAGGCGCGCCTGCAGGCCTTCAACGCGGTGGACTTCGACGACCTGATCCGGCTGCCGCTGCAGTTGCTGGAAGCCGAACCCGACCTGGCCGCCGGCTGGCGCGAACGCATCCGCTACCTGCTGGTGGACGAATGCCAGGACACCAACGGCGCCCAGTACCGACTGCTCAAGCAGCTGGCGGGCCCGAAGGGCAACATGACCTGCGTGGGCGACGACGACCAGTCCATCTACGCCTGGCGCGGCGCCCAGCCGGAAAACCTGGAGCTGCTGGCCCAGGACTACCCGGCGCTGAAGGTGATCAAGCTCGAGCAGAACTACCGCTGCTCGGGCCGCATCCTGCGCTGCGCCAACACCCTGATCGAAAAGAACCCGCACAAGCACCTCAAGCAGCTCTGGAGCCAGCACGGCGACGGCGAGCCGGTTCGCATCTGGCAGTGCCGTAATTCCGAGCACGAGGCCGAACGCATCGCGGCGGAAATTCATTACCTGAAGCAGGCCAAGGAAATCCCCTGGGGCGAGTTCGCCATCCTGTTCCGCGGCAACCACCAGTCGCGGCCGCTGGAAAAGGCGCTGCAGCTGCTGCGCATCCCGTATCACCTCACCGGCGGCACGGCCTTCCTGGACCGCGCCGAGGTCAAGGACCTGCTGAGCTGGCTGCGCGTGCTGGCCAATCCCGACGACGACACCGCCTTCCTGCGCGCGATCGCCGCGCCCAAGCGCGAAGTCGGCGCGACCACGCTGGAAAAGCTGGCGGCCATGGCGCACACGGCGGGCATGCCGATGTCGCGGGCGGCCGGGCAGATCGGGTTCCTGAAGCAGCTGACGCCGCGCGCCGCCGCCGGCCTGGATGAATTCACCCGCATCGTCGAATCGCTGCGCGACGACTCCCAGCGCCTGACGCCGGCCGAACTGGTGCCGGTGCTTGCCGAACGCAGCGGCCTGCTTGGCATGGTGCGCAGCCAGTGCAAGGACGAAGCCGGCTTCCTGCGCCGCAAGGCCAACCTCGACGAACTGGCCTCGTGGTTCGAAGGCGCACGCGGCGGCGGCCCGGGCGAACTGGCCGCGCAGCTGGCCCTGCTGTCGAACGCCGACCGCGGCGAACCCGGCAACGCGGTGCGCCTGATGAGCCTGCACGCGGCCAAGGGCCTGGAGTTCCGCACGGTCTTCGTGATCGGCTGCGAAGACGGCAACCTGCCGCACGAAGCCAGCGTCGAAGAAGGCGGCCTGGAGGAAGAGCGCCGGCTGATGTACGTGGGCATCACCCGCGCCAAGGAGCGCCTGTACCTCTCGCACAGCGCCGAAATCAAACGCTGGGGCGCGCTCGAACACCTGCTGCCCAGCCGCTTCCTGGACGAACTGCCCGCCGCCGACCTGCTTCGCGACGGCATCGACCCGGAGCGCGAAACCGCCGAGAAAAAGCAGCGCGGCCGCGCCCACATGGACGCCATCGCCGCCCTCTTCAACGACTGAAACCGCGGTGTTGAAAACCGGGGTCAGAGTCGACTTTTCGGCTCGACAACGGGCGAAGTGACACAAAACTGCAACGGCCGGCGAGCCGAAAAGTCGACTCTGACCCCGGTTTTCAAACGACGCCGTCGCGGGCGCCGGGTAGAATCGGCGGCCTTCGAGAAAGGAAACCGCCGATGACCCCCTTGCGCACCCTGTCGCTGTCCGCCCTCGTGCTGGCCCTGGCCGCCTGCCAGACCGCGCCCAGCCGCGCGCCGGTCGAAGCCCCGGCTCCGGAACCGGCCCCGGTCGCCGCCGGCCCGGCCGCCAACGACAACATGAACGCCGTGGCCTGGGTGCAGACCGCCGAGGAATACCAGCTGCTTACCGTGCAGACCTTCCTGGCCGCCAGCAAGGAACTCGACCGCGCCATCAACACCCCCGGCTGGGACGCCCTGGTGCCGTCCGAACGCGCCAACCCGCCCGAGGGCCTGCCGCCGGCGGTGATCGTCGACATCGACGAAACCGTGCTCGACAACTCGCCCTACCAGGCCCGCCTGGTGCGCGACAGCGCCAGCTACAACGAAGTCACCTGGGACGGCTGGGTGCGCGAAGAAAAAGCGCGGCCGGTGCCCGGCGCGCTGGAATTCGCCAGGGCCGCCGCCGAACGCGGCGTCACCATCTTCTACGTCTCCAACCGCGCCGCCCACCTCAACGACGCCACCGTGGCCAACCTCAAGGCCGTCGGGTTCCCGATTCAGTCCGATGCCCAGTTCCTGGGCCTGGGCTTTTTCGTCGATGGCTGCGAACAGCACGGCTCGGAAAAGGGCTGCCGCCGCCAGCACGTCGGCCGCACGCACCGGGTTCTGATGCAGTTCGGCGACCAGATCGGCGACATGGTCAGCATCGACGCCAACACCCCGGCCGGCCGCAAGCAGGCCCTGCAGCCTTACCTGGCCTGGTTCGGCGAGCGCTGGTTCGTGCTGCCCAACCCGACCTACGGCAGCTGGGAGCCGGCCCTGTTCAACAACGCCTGGGAGCTGCCGGAAGCCGAACGCCGCCAGCGCAAGCTCGACGCCCTGCACTACGCCGAATAACCCATGATCCCCGCCCACGACCGCCTCATCTTCGCCCTCGACGTGCCCACGGCCAGCGAAGCCCTGGCCTGGGTCGACCGCCTGGGCGACACGGTCGGCTTCTACAAGATCGGCATGGAGCTGCTGACCAGCGGCGACTACTTCCGGGTGCTCGAGGCCCTGGCCGGGCGCGGCAAGCAGCTGTTCGTGGACCTGAAGTTCCATGACGTGCCCGCCACCGTCGCGGCAACCATCCGCGGCCTGCGCCGCTATCCGGTTTCGCTGTGCACCATCCACGGGCAACATGACGCCATGATGCAGGCAGCTTCGCAGGAGAAGGGCGATATTCGCCTGCTTGCGGTCACGGTGCTCACGTCCATGGATCGCAGCGATCTTCGGCAAATGGGCATCGATCGTGAGCCCTCGGAGGTCGTGGTCGACCGTGCCCTGGCGGCAAAAGCCGCCGGCTGCGACGGCGTCATCGCCTCGGGCCAGGAAGCCGGCGCCATCCGCCAGGCCGCCGGGCCGGGTTTCCTGGTCGTCTGCCCCGGGATCCGTCCCGCCGGCCCGGCCGGCGACGACCAGAAGCGCACGGTGGACGTGGCCGCGGCCTTCGCGGCCGGCGCCGACTACATCGTGGTCGGGCGGCCGATCCGCAGCGCCGCCGACCCGCTTGCGGCCGCCCGACAGATCCAGGCCCAGGTGCGCCAGGCCCTGGGGGCCGCGGGCAACGGGTCCTGAACACCCGATCTGGTAGATTCGGCCGCCAATCCCGACGGTACCCTTAGCCGCATGAGCCGATTCCCGAACATCCGGGTCCCAGGGACCCTGCCCCTGGTCGCCCTGCTGCTGGTCGCGTTTGCCCTGGCCGGCTGCCGCCAGGACCCGCCGGCCGTGGACGCCTCGACCGTGCCGGGCGACCCGGTCGCCGCCATCGAGGCCCAGGCCGCTGCGCTGCGCGACAACGACCTGGTGCGCTGGTCCCACCTGGGCCTGCCGCCGGAGCTGCATGCACGCACCGAAGCCCTGTGGAACCGCCGCCTGGCCGAAGCCGAGCCGGCCGACCCGGAGGAGGCGCGGGAGTACGCCGACGTGATGTCCCGGCTGATGGCCCCGGACGCCGAAAAGGCCCTGATGCGCGACATCGAGCCCAAGCTGGCCGAGTTCGAATCCGAGATCGCCGGCCAGTGGCCGCTGATGCAGGCCACCGCCGGCATCTTCCTCAGCGCCGCCATCGAGGCGAACACCGAACTCAGCGACGCCGACAAGACCCACGGCCAGGAACTGGTGTCGGCCGTGCTGGCCTGGGCCCAGCCGGCGCTCTTCACCGACCGCAAGCGCGCCCGCGAGGCCATCGCGGCGCTCAGCGCCACCGCCCGGGAACTCGACCTGCCCACGCTTGAAGACGCCCGCGCCCTGGAAATGATGCCGGCGATGGAAAAGGGCGGCATCGCCCTGGCCGGTTTCAAGCAGGCCGCCCAGGCCTATGGCATGGACCTGGACGCATCGCTCGACGGTGTCGAGGCCGAGCTGCTTTCCAGCGAAGGCGACCAGGCCCGCGTGAAGGTCCGTTACCCCCTGCTGGACGAAACCGTCAGCTTCGAGATGGACATGCAGCGCGTGGGCGAAGGCTGGTACAGCGCCGACGCGATCCGCCAGGCCGAAGCCGACCTGGCCGAGGCCGGCCCCGAGGCGGCCGTGGCCGGGCCGCCGGCCCCCGACGCGGACGCCGCGACCACGGGCGCCGGCAGCGCCGACTGAGCCAGCACGCATGGAAGCCGTCAACACGCCCTCGCCGGGCCCGACCCCTCGTCCGCCTGGCAAACCGCCGCTCTGGGCGCGCTTCATGGAAGCGCTGCTCAAGCCCTGGATCGAGATCAAGCGCGAGCCGCCCGAGGCGCCCTTCGACCCCGACCGGCCGATCTGTTACGTCATTGAAAACTACGGCCTGTCCAACACCCTGATCCTGGACCGCGCCTGCCGCGAGGCCGGCCTGCCGTCGCCGCTGGCGGCGCTGCCGGGGGATCCGCTGGGCCGCAAGCGCGCCTACGTGGCGCTGTCGCGCCGGCGCGCCGGAATTTTCGGCCGGCCGCGCAACCGCAGCCATTCCGACGCGCTCTCGCGCCTGCTCATGGCGCACCGCCTCTACCCCGACCAGGACGTGCAGCTGGTGCCGGTGTCGATCTTCGTCGGCCGGGCGCCGGCGCGGCAGTCGGGCTGGTTCTCGGTGCTGTTCTCGGAAAACTGGGCGCTGGTGGGCCGCTTCCGCCGGCTGCTGGCGATCCTGCTCAACGGCCGCGACACGGTGGTGCAGTTTTCGCCGGGCGTGCGGGTCTGGGAAATCCTCAGCGAAGAGCTGCCGCACGAACGCCAGGTGCGCAAGGTCAGCCGCGTGCTGCGCGCCCATTTCCGGCGCATCAAGACCGCGGTCATCGGTCCCGACCTGTCCACGCGCCGGCTGCTGGTCGACCGCGTGCTCGACGCCGAGCCGGTGCGCAAGGCGATCACCGACCAGGCCCGTCGCGATGGCACGGAATACCTCGACGCCTGGAAAAAGGCGCATGGGTTTGCCTGGGAAATCGCCGCCGACTACTCCAACCCGGTGGTGCGTTCGGCCTCGTTCGCGCTCACGGGGTTCTGGAACCGCATCTACGACGGCCTGAACGTGCACCACATGGACACGCTCAAGCAGGTCGCGCCCGGGCACGAGGTGATCTACGTGCCCTGCCACCGCAGCCACATGGACTACCTGCTGCTGAGCTACCTGCTCTACAGCCGCGGCATCGTGCCGCCGCACATCGTCGCCGGCATCAACCTCAACATGCCGGTACTCGGGCCGATCCTGCGCCGCGGCGGCGCCTTCTTCATCCGCCGCTCGATCAAGGGCAACGCGCCGTATGCCGCGGTGCTGAGTGAATACGTCGCGCAGCTGGTGGGCGAAGGTTTCT